>JAPLLF010000320.1 GCA_026387715.1 Pseudomonadota bacterium | reverse complement strand
GCCGCGCACCACGCTGCACCGGATGCGGCCGGGCAGCACGGTCGAGGGGCTGCCGATCAACAACGCCCGGATCTCGCGGCTCCAGCTGATCGTCGAGCCGATCAGCGAGACCGCGCTGCGCCTGCGGTCGGTCGGGCGCGCCACCGTGCGGATCAACGGCAAGGTCGTCACCGAGGCGACCGCCGAGGCAGGCGACCTCGTCGAGATCCACAACGCCGCCGTGTTCCTCGTCGTCAGCCGGCCGCTCGAGCTTCACCGGACGACGCCGTTCCGCGAGTTCCCGTTCGGCGCCGCCGATCCGTTCGGCGTGGTCGGCGAGAGCGAGGCGACCTGGCAGCTGCGCGAGCTCTACGCGTTCGCCGCGTCGACCGATCGCCACGTGCTCCTGCTGGGCGAGAGCGGCGTCGGCAAGGAGCTCGGGGCGCGGGCGATCCACGGGCTGTCGACCCGTCGCGATCGCGCGTTCGTCGCGCGCAACGCCGCGACGATGCCCGAGGCGTTGATCGACGCCGAGCTGTTCGGCAACGTCAAGAACTACCCCAACCCCGGGATGCCCGAGCGCCCCGGGCTGATCGGCGAGGCCGACGGCTCGACGCTGTTCCTCGACGAGATCGGCGACCTGCCGGAGAAGAGCCAGGTCCACCTGCTGCGCGTGCTCGACGACGACGGCGAGTACCAGCGGCTCGGCGAGGCGCGCGCGCGGCGGTCGGCGTTCCGGCTGGTCGCCGCGACCAACCGCTCGGTCGACGTCCTCAAGCACGACTTCCTCGCGCGCTTCACGCATCGCGTGATGATCCCGGGGCTGCCGGCGCGGCGCGAGGACGTGCCGCTCGTGCTCGCCGAGATCTTGCGGCGCACCGCGGCGCGAAACCCGGCGATCGCCACGCGGTTCTTCGAGCGCCGCGCGAGCGAGCTCGCCGAGCCCAAGCTGTCGCCCGAGCTCGTCGTCCGCCTGCTCCGCCACCCGTTCACGCACCACGTCCGCGAGCTCGCGCGGCTCGTGTGGCTCGCGCTCGGCACCGCCGAGGGCGACTTCATCGGCGTGACCCCGGCCGTCGACGCCGAGCTCCGCGACTCGGCGGAGTCGGAGGCCGCGATCGTCCAGGCCGAGGTCGAGCTCGATCGCGACAGCCTCGTGCGCGCGCTCGAGGCGCACGGCCGCAGCCCGACGCGCGCGGCCAAGGCGCTCGGGCTCAAGAATCGCTTCGTGCTGCTGCGGCTGCTCAAGAAGCACGGGCTGTCGGTCGCCGCCGACGAGGACGCCCCGTGAGCACGGCGACCGAGCTCGACGTCGGCCTGCTCCGCGACACCCTCGAGCTCGCGCTCGCCGCCACCGACGCGTTCCCGACCGCGTTCTACGAGCGCCTGTTCCGCGATCACGGCGAGCTGCGCGCGATGTTCCACCGCAGCAGCCCGGGCGCCCAGTCCAAGATGTTCTCCCAGAAGCTGGTGGCGCTCGTCGATCACCTCGACGATCCGACGTGGATCGCCCGCGAGCTCGGCGCGATGACGGCCAGCCACCGTGGCTACGGGGTGCGTCCGGAGATGTATCCGTGGGTCGGCGACGCGCTGATCGCGACCCTGCGCGACGCCTGTGGCGCGACGTGGAGCGACGCGGCCGAGCGCGCGTGGCTCGCCGCGTACGATCGCCTGGCCCAGGCGATGCTCCAGCCCGCGTGAGGCGCGCGTGGCCACGCTGACGCGGCCCCGGCCGAGTAACGAGCACCGGGTGACGCTCGCCCGCGCGCTCGGGGTCGGCGCCGCCGTGATCCCATTTCT
>JAPLLF010000052.1 GCA_026387715.1 Pseudomonadota bacterium | reverse complement strand
CGAGCGTGATCCGCTCGTCGACGAGCGCGCGCGCGAGGTCGCCGACGAGCGGGACGGCGGGCCGGCGCGCGTCGCGGCAGCGGGCGACGATGGCGAGCCCGCCGGTGTGCGCGACCGACAGCGCGAGCAGCCAGCGATCGTCGTCGCGCCAGCCGAGGTGGGCGGCGCTCGCGGCGATCGCGGCGTCGACGGTCGCGCGCGCGAGCACGACCGGCTGCGGCGCGCCGGTCGAGCCCGACGTGAACAGCACGAACGCGGTGCCGGCGGGGACGGCGAGCGCCTCGGCGAGCGCGCGCTGGGCGGCGTCGCGCACGATCGCGAGCGGCGCGCGGGCGGCGAGCGCGCCGTCGATCGCGCGCAGGGCGTCGTCGACCGGGCGATCGTCGACGATCGCGAGCGGCCACGCGTCGAGCGCGGGGTGCGGCGCGATGCCGGCGGCGCGCGGGCTGGCGATCATTCGCGCGACGCGCGCCACCGCGGTCGAGCCGATCGGACCCTCGAGCGCGTGGGTGACGACGACGCTGGCGACGCCGCGGGCGCGCGCGTGCGCGAAGCACGCGCCGAGGCCGCCGAGCACGGTCGGCTTGAGCACGTGGACGTCCGCGGGCGCGGCCGGATCGTCGACCAGCGTCTCGTCGAGCGCCAGGGCGATCCCGCCGATCGACGGCGGGTCGACGCACGGCTCCTCGAGGAACTCGATCGGCAGCCCGGCGAGCCGCGCGACGAGCGCCGGGACGTCGGCGCGCGCGAACGTGCGATTGGCGTCGAGCCGCAGCGGCACGCCGGGGCACGCGGCCGCGATCGCGAACACGTGCGCGAGCCGGTCGGGGGCGATCTTGAGCTTGAGGCACGCCGCGCCGGCGGCGATCGCCGCGCGCGCCTCGTCGACGGTGTCGACCACGAACGCGATCGGGAGGTCACCCGCGATGCGGTGGTCGAGGAGC
Source organism: Pseudomonadota bacterium (assembly GCA_026387715.1). GTDB lineage: Bacteria > Myxococcota_A > Polyangia > Haliangiales > Haliangiaceae > JABFXX01. The sequence continues at coordinate 4,501 of JAPLLF010000052.1, read as the reverse complement.
GCGAGCAGCGCCGTCTCGATGGCGAACCGCGCGGCCGGCGCGGCGATCGGCGCCGCGGCCGCGAGCGCCTCGTCGAGGTTCGCGACCTCGATCGGCAGCGTGGCCGCGAACGCGTCGAGCGCGCGCGCGCAGTCGTCGAGCGAGTCGCGCGACACCCCGGGCAGCGGCGCCGCCTCGCCCAGCCCGCCGCGCCGCGGATCGTCCGTGCGTAGCTCCACGACGATCGCCGCTCGCGTGGTGCGATCGCGGGCCGAGCCGCCCGGGGCGACAGGCCAGCGCACGACGCGCGAGGTCAGGCCAACGACGCGCACGCGATGCCTGCCGCGAACAGCACGCCGTGCACCATCAGCAGCTGGCCGGTGGCGCCGAGGCAGCCGTTGAACGTCGGGCCGTCGGTCGCGCCCGCCAGCGCGCGCATCCGTCGGGACGCGAGCGGCAGCGTGACGAGCGGCAGCGCGGCCCACGGGTGGCCGGTCATCGCGAGCACGCACGGCACGACGTACGCGATCGCGATCAGCGCCGCGTACTCGAGCAGCGCGCCGCGGCGGCCGAACCGCACCGCGAGCGTGCGCTTGCCGACCACCACGTCGGTCGTGCGATCGCGGAGGTTGTTGACGACGAGGATCGCGGTCGCGAGCGCGCCGACCGGGATCGCCGCGGCGATCGCGAGCGGCGGCACGCGGCCGAGTTGCACGAACGCCGTGCCGCACACGGCGACGAAGCCGAAGAACACCATCACGAACACGTCGCCGAGGCCGTGGTAGCCGAGCGGCCACGGCCCGCCGGTGTACGCCATGCCCGAGAGGATCGACGCGACGCCGATCGCGACGACCGGCCAGCCGGCGCAGGCGATCAGGTAGACGCCGAACAGCGCGGCGACGGCGAACGCCGCGATCATCGCGCGCTTCATCGCGGACGCCGTGATCAGCCCAGCGCTCACCGCGCGCAGCGGGCCGATGCGATCGGGGCCGTCGGCGCCCTTCTCGGCGTCGAACACGTCGTTGGCGAAGTTGGTCCCGATCTGGATCGCGAGCGAGCCGCCGAGCGCCGCGAGGGCAGGGCCCCACGCCACGCCGCCGCTCGCCTGCGCGCACGCGGTGCCCACCGCGACCGGCACGACCGCCGCCGGCAGCGTGCGCAGCCGGGCCGCGCCGATCCACAACGCCGCGCGGCCGCTCACGGGTACCGCTTGAACTTCGAGAAGTCGGGCGGGCGCTTCTCGAGGAACGCCTCCTTGCCTTCGCGCCCCTCGTCGGTCGTGTAGTACATCAGCGTCGCCGAGCCCGCGAACGCCATCATGCCGGCCTGGCCGTCGCAGTCGGCGTTCATCGCCATCTTGAGGAAGCGCAGCGCGGTCGGCGAGTGCTGCAGCATCTCGCGGCACCACTGCAGGGTGGTCGCCTCGAGCTCGGCGAGCGGCACGACCGTGTTGACGAGCCCCATGTCGAGGGCCTCCTGCGCGCCGTACTGGCGGCACAGAAACCAGATCTCGCGCGCCTTCTTCTGGCCGACGATGCGCGCGAGGTAGCTCGAGCCGAACCCGGCGTCGAAGCTGCCGACGCGCGGGCCGGTCTGCCCGAACCGCGCGTTGTCGGCCGCGATCGTCAGATCGCACACGAGGTGCAGGATGTGGCCGCCGCCGATCGCGTAGCCCGCGACCATCGCGACGACCGGCTTGGGCAGGTAGCGGATCCGCATCTGCAGGTCGAGGACGTTGAGGCGCGGCACGCCGTCGCTGCCGACGTAGCCACCCTCGCCGCGGACGCGCTGATCGCCGCCCGAGCAGAACGCCTTGTCGCCCGCGCCGGTGAGGATCGCCGCGCCGACGGTCTCGTCGTCGCGGATCGCGTCGAACGCGCGGATCATCTCTTCCACCGTCCGCGGCCGGAACGCGTTGTGGACCTCCGGGCGGTTGATCGTGACCTTCGCGATGCCCTCGTTCGAGGTCTCGAACACGATGTCCTCGTAGCCGTCGTGACGCTTCCAGGTTGCTTGCTCGGTCATGTCTGCTCTCCAGTGCGTGAACGTGCGCGGACGCGACGCGCGCCATCGGGTGCAACGCGTGCGTGGATCACCGTCGGGCCAGGCGCTCGGAGCGCCTCCCCGATGGAGCTGAGGGGCCGCGTCCGGATCCCGAACGCGGTCGCGATCGCGACGGGATCGAGGTCGGGCGGCGTGAGGAACTGGGTCTCGAGCGTCGCGCGATCGATCGCGTCGGCGATCGGCAGGCCCGCGAAGATCTGCCCGCCACCGTTGTCGATCACCAGGATCGCCAGGGGCGTCCGCGCGCCCCGCGCGACGAGCAGCGCCCCGACGTCGTGCGCGAAGCTGACGTCGCCGAGGATCAGCAGCACGGGCCGGCAGGCTTGGGTCGCTCCAGTGGCCGACGCGATCATGCCGTCGATGCCGGCGGCGCCACGCTGCGTGAGCACGCGGCGATCGTGGAGCGGGAGGTGATCGAGCACGCGGATCGGCAGGCTGTTGCCGATCTGCACCAGCGCGTCCGCGGGCAGCGCGGCGAGCGCGTCGCGGATCACCGCGTGCTCGCCGTCGGGCACCGCAGCGATCGCGCCCTCACGCGCGGCGATCGCCGCGGCCTCGGCGACGCGCCACGCGGCGATCCACTCCGGGTTCGCCGCGCGCGCGAGCTCGACGTCACCGAGCGCGCCGACGATCACGCCGGTCGCAGACGAGTCGGGATCCTGCCACGCGCCGTCCGCCAGCACCCAGCGCTCGGCGGCGCCCCACGCGCTCGGCGCGACCGGCTCGCTGCCGAGCTGGATCACGAGCCGCGGCGTCGGCCGGCGCGCCGGCGGGATCAGGTCGAGGTGCCCGATCGCGTCGCCGACGCGCAGCCCGCTGCCGGACTCGGCGAGGATCGGATAGCCGGCCGCGCGCGCGAGCGCGACGAGCTCGGGGCGCGGCGTCGTGGTCGCGCTCGCGACGATCACGCCCTCGCGGACGCGCTCGATCGCGGCGACGAAGCTCGCCACCAGCGCGCGGTCGGCCAGCAGCGTCGGCGGCGCGGCGGATACGGGCCCGACGAGGGCGCGCGCGTAGGCGGCGAGGGTGGGCTCGCCGGCGGCCGGCTCGAGCGGCTTGCGCAGCGGGACCTCGAGGTGCACGGGACCGGGCGCTGGTCCGCGCGCGAGCGTGACGGCCTGGACGACCTTGCGGCGCAGCGCGCGGAGCGCGAGCTCGCTGCCCACCGGCGCGCCCAGATCGAACGCGCCGCGAACGAACGCGCCGTACAGCCCGATCTGATCGATCGTCTGCGACGCGCCACACGCGAGCAGCTCGGGCGGGCGATCGGCGGTGATCGCGACGAGCGGCACGCCCGCCGCGCTCGCCTCGATCAGCGCGGGCAGGTAGTGCGCGGCCGCGGTGCCGCTGGTGCACACCAGCGCGCACGGCACGCCGGTGGCGCGCGCGACGCCGAGCGCGTAGAACGCCGCGGCGCGCTCGTCGATGATCGTCACGAGGTCGACGCGCGCGCTGGCCACCAGGGCGCACGTGATCGGCGTCGATCGCGATCCGGGCGAGATCACGCACGTCGCGACGCCCGCATCGGCGAGGGTCGCGACGAGCAGCTCGGCCCAGATCGTCTGGAGGCTCATCCGACGACCCCGAGCGCGCCGAGCATGGCGCGGAGCTTGTTCTCGGTCTCGACCAGCTCGCGGTCGGGATCCGAGCCGGCGACGATGCCGGCCCCCGCCCACAGGTGGGCGCGGTCGTCGGTGATCACGCCCGACCGGATCGCGACCGCCAGCTCGCCGTCGACGTCGAGATCGAACCAGCCGACCGGCGCGGCGTACCAGCCGCGCGGCGTGGGCTCGTGCGCCGCGATCCAGTCGACGGCGACCCGGGTCGGCGTGCCGCCGACGGCGGGCGTCGGGTGGAGCCGCGCGACCAGCTCGAGCACGTGCGTCGGCGCGCGCAGGGTCGCGCGGATCGGCGCGTGCAGGTGCAGCACGTGGCGGAGCGCGCGGATCGCGGTCGGCTCGACGACGACGTCGCCCGCCTCCGCGAGCGCGTCGCGGATCGCGCTGATCACGTGCTCGTGCTCGCGGCGATCCTTGCCGCTCGCGAGCAGCGCGGCGGCGTGCTCGGGCGTGGCGGTCCCCGCGAGCGCGTCGCACTCGACGAGGTCACCGCGCTTCTTGACCAGGCGCTCCGGGGTCGCCGCGAGCAGCGCCCCGGCTGGGGTCGGCCGGACGAGCACGCGCGCGCACTCGCCGTGCCGGGCGTCGAGCGACGCGAACAGGTCCGCGACCCGCACGCCGCCGGCGAACGCCAGCTCGCAGGTGCGCGCGGCGACGATCTTGGCGCACCGGCCGTCGGCGATCGCGTCGACGATGGCGGTGACCTGCGCGCGGTAGGTCGCGCCGGGGCTCGGCGCGAGCTCGACGAGCGCGGGCTGGGCGTGCGCCGCGAACCCGTCGGTCAGCGCGCGCCGCAGCTGCGCGAGCTCGGCGAACCAGCGCGCCTGATCGGCCGCCTC
>JAPLLF010000388.1 GCA_026387715.1 Pseudomonadota bacterium | reverse complement strand
GACGGGGTTGTCGAGGTAGTAATCCCAGTAGCCCGAGGTCTGGACGACGAGCGGCGCGCTCCCGTCCCGGTAGAGCAACGACGCCTCCATCTGGAAGCTCGGCCCCGACGGGTCGCCGTGATCGACTGGCTGGGTGAAGTGGACGACGACGTAGGCATAGCCAGCCGTGGAGGTCGGCGCCTGCACCGCGGTGACGCCGGGGATGGCGGTGAGCTTCGCGATCACGTCGGCGACGCTGGTCGGCGGGTCGGGCGGAACGGGCGGAATGTCGGACGCCGGCGCGTCACCGCAGCCAAGCCAGACGGTGAGGGCGGCGGCGAGGATACAGCGCATGCCCCCCCAGCTTGCCAGAGGCCGGTGGCGTGAGGTAGGCATCTCGCCTCATGGCACTCTCCGTCGGTATCGTCGGGCTCCCCAACGTGGGCAAGAGCACGGTCTTCAATGCGCTCACCGCGGGTAAGGCGGAGGCCGCGAACTATCCGTTCTGCACCATCGACCCCAACGTCGGCATCGTCCCCGTGCCCGACGCGCGCCTCGACCGCATCCAGAAGCACGTCAAGACCCAGAAGGTCCTGCCGGCCGTCGTCGAGATCGTCGACATCGCGGGCCTGGTGAAGGGCGCGTCGCAGGGTGAGGGCCTCGGCAACAAGTTCCTCGCGAACATCCGCGAGACCAACGCGCTCCTCATGATGGTGCGCTGCTTCGAGGACGAGAACGTCATCCACGTCGCCGGCTCCGTCGATCCGATGCGCGACATCGACATCATCGAGCTCGAGCTCCTGCTGTCCGACACCGACACGACGGAGCGCCGGCTCAAGAAGGCCGTGTCCGCGTCCAAGAGCGGCAACAAGGAAGCCAAGGCCGAGCTCGCGCTCGCCGAGAAGGTCAACACCCACCTCGCGAGCGGCAAGCCCGCGCGGACGCTCGATCTCACCGAGGACGAGCGCAAGGCCGTCGCGATGTTCGGCCTGATGACGATCAAGCCGGTCCTGTACTGCTGCAACGTCGGCGAGGGCGACCTCCCCGACGGCAACGCGTGGAGCGACCTCGTCAAGGCGCGCGCGAAGACCGAGAGCGCCGGCGTGGTCGTGCTGTGCGGCAAGGTCGAGTCCGAGCTCGCGGAGCTCCCGCCCGGCGACCGCGCCGAGCTGCTGTCGTCGGACGGCCTGACCGAGCCGGCCCTGGCGACGCTCGCGCGCGAGTGCTACCGCATCCTCGGGCTGCAGTCGTACTTCACCGCCGGTGAGAAGGAGGTCCGGGCGTGGACGATCCGCAAGGGCGCGCTCGGCCCCGAGGCGGCCGGCGTGATCCACAGCGACTTCGAGAAGGGCTACATCAAGGCCCAGGTCTACAGCCTCGTGGATCTCGAGCAGTACGGCAGCGAGGCGGCGCTCAAGGCCGCAGGCAAGCTGCGCATCGAGGGCAAGGAGTACGAGGTCAAGGACGGCGACATCATGCACTTCATGGTGTGATCGCGGCGCTCCTGGGGCGCGCCGTCGCCAGCCACACGACCATCGCCAGCGGGATGCGCGCGCCGAACGACGCGCACGCATCCCGGAAGTCCTCGACGGACGCGCCCTCGTAGCTCGTCCCCAGCACGCGCCACACCTCGTCGAACGTGCCCGACAGGTCGAGCACGACCCGCTCGAAGTCGACCGCGCGACGCGGGAACAGCGCCCGCCATCCGGCCTCGCTGCGCGCCATCCGATCGACGAGCGGGACGTCGAGGCTCGGCGCGATCGCGACGTAGCGATGGAACGCGTCGTCGCCGTCGGCCGTCGGGCCACCGCCGAGGATCGCCGCGAACGTGCCGTCGTCGGTCAGCACGCGCTCGACCTCGCGCGCGACCGCCGCCGCGTCCATCAGCATGAACGCGAGGTGCGACACGACCGTGCGAAACGAGCGATCGGCGAACGGCAGCTGCTCCGCCCTGCCCCGCACCACCGCCACCCCGCGGCGCGCCGCCGCCGCGACCTCCCCGTCGGAGAAGTCGACGCCGATCGCGTCGGCGCCGAGCAGCGAGACGAGGTAGCCGTCGCCGCAGCCGAGGTCGAGCGTGCGCCCCGACGCTACCGCCGCCGCCGCGCGTGCGATGGAACTCGGTCAGGAACCGCTCGCGCGCCGACACGCGCGCACGATACCGTGCGCGCGCAGTGCCCGGCGCCGGAAAGCTCGACGTCCGCGGCCTCGTCATGGTGACCGCCGCCGCCGCGTCGTGGGGGACGTGGAGCCTGTTCCTGCGTCCGACCGGCCTGTCGCCGCTCGCGTCCGCGCCGATCGTGTTCCTGCTGATGGGGCTGTTCGCGCTGCCGTTCGCCCTGCGCGCGCCGCGCGCGACGTGGGATCACGCGACGCGCCGCTGGTTCGCCGCGTACGTCGTGATCGACGCGCTCAACCTCGTGCTGTTCTTCGCCGCGATCGCGACCACGACCGTGCAGATCGCGATCCTGTCGCACTACCTCGCGCCGATCATCATCGCGCTCGCGGCGCCCCGGATCGACGGCGTGCGGGTCCCGGGCGCCCGGATCGCGGCGCTGGTCGCGCTCACCGGCCTCGTGATCGTCCTCGAGCCCTGGCACGCGCCGGCGCACGGCGCGGTGCTCGGCGCGCTGTTCGGCGCGGCGTCGGCGGTCTGCTACGCCGGCAACGTGTTCACGCTGCGCCGCGTGGCGTTGAAGATCGGCCCCAGCCGCGCCCTCGCCTACCACGCCCTCCTGGCCGGGCTGCTGCTCGCGCCGCTCGCGATCGGCTCGCTCCACCAGCTCACGCCGGGTGGGCTCGGGCTGCTGGCGATCGGGTCGTCGACGATCGGCTCGCTGTCCGGGATCCTGTTCGCGATCGGGCTCACCCGGATCGGCAGTGCGCGAGCCGCGATCCTCACCTTCATCGAACCGGTCGTCGCCGTCCTCGTCGGCGTGATCGCCTACGGGGAGGCGATCCACCCGTTCGCGGCCGTCGGCGGGACGCTCATCCTCGCGGCGGGAATTCACGTGGCGCGCAAGACCTCCTGATATCATCGGCCTCCATGCAACCACGCGTCACGATCGCGATGCCCGCGTTCAACGAGGAGCGCTACATCGAGGCCTGCATCGCCAGCGTCAAGGCGCAGGACTATCCGGCCGAGCTGATCGAGATCCTCGTCGCCGATGGGCGCTCCACCGATCGCACGCGCGACATCCTCGCGCGCCTGTCCGCGGAGGATCCCCGGATCCAGATGATCGACAACCCGGAGCGACTCCAGGCCGCGGGCCTCGGCCTGATGGTCAAGGCGGCCACCGGCGACGTCATCGTGCGGATGGACGTGCACTGCGAGTACGCGCCCGACTACGTGCGCAAGTGCGTCGAGACGCTCGAGAAGACTGGCGCGGACAACGTCGGTGGCGCGCAGCGCGCGCGCGCCAAGACCGTGTTCCAGCGGGCGCTGTGCGCGGCGCTGCAGAGCCCGGTCGGCGTGGGCGGCGCGAAGTACCGCTCGGCCGAGGCGGAGGGCTTCGTCGACACCGTGTTCCTCGGCGCGTTCCGCCGCAAGATCTTCGAGATCGTCGGGCTGTGGGATCCCAAGGCGATCACCAACGAGGACGCCGAGCTCAACCAGCGCATCCTCGAGTCCGGCGGGCGCATCTACCTGTCGCGCGACATCGTCGTGCACTACTACCCGCGCGACTCGTTCAAGGCGCTCGCCACGCAGTACTTCAAGTACGGGCGCGGGCGCGCGCGCACGCTGCTCAAGCTCGGGCGGTTCCCGACGCTGCGCCCGATGATCCCGTTCTTCGTGGTCGTGGGCGCCTCGGCGATGCTCGTGCTCCCGCCGCTGTGGCCGCTCGCGCCGCTGGCGTTCGCCACCTACGCGCTGGCGACCGGCGCCGAGGCGGTGCGCGTCGGTCGGCACGCTGGCGTCGGCGCGATCCCGACGGTGTGGGGCATCTTCCCCGTGCTCCACGCGTCGCACGGCGCGGGCTTCGCGGCGGGCCTGTGGCAGTACCTCCGAGATCCCGACTGGCCCGGCGAGCCCGAGCGCGTCCCGCCACGCCGCGCGAACCTCCGCGCCGTGTGATATTCGCGCGCACCAATGCGCGCGCGCCTCTTCCTCATCCCCCTCCTCCTCGCGATCGTCGGCTGCCAACCCGTGAAGGGAGGCACCACCGGCGGCGGCGGTGGCGCTGGCGGCGGCGCCCGGATCCAACCGGACGCCTGCGGCAAGATCGACGGCACCGACGCCGGCCGCAAGCTGCACGCGTTCCTCGTCGCGTCGGCCGAGCTCGATCGCGCGAGCATCGAGCTGGAGTCGACGATGCTCGACGCGTGCAAGCGCATGGCGGTCGAGCTGGGCACCAGCCCGACCGGGACGACCAAGGAGGTCTGCGAGCGCGTGAGCAAGGACCTCCAGGCCAACCTCCAGATCAGCGTCAAGAGCGAGCAGCGGCTCGTGACCCGCTACAAGCCCGCCGTGTGTCACACCGACATCGACGTCACCGCCGGCTTCGTCGCCGAGTGCGAGGCGAGCGCGAGCGCGACCGCAGACGTCAAGTGCCACGGCACCTGCGGCGGCACCTGCACGGGAGCGTGCGACGGCTCGTGCGCGACCGGCGACAACGCGACGTGCGCTGGCGCCTGCACCGGCGAGTGCAAGGGCAAGTGCACGGGTGGCTGCGACGGCTACGCCGAGGTCACCGCGTCGGCCGAGTGCAAGGCGTCCGCCGAGGTCCGCGCGAGCGTGAAGACCGAGTGCACCGAGCCCAAGGTCGAGGTCGTGACGCAGGACGTGACGATCATCGACGACTCCAAGTTCAAGAAGGCCGTCGCCGCGATCAACATCGGGCTGCCGCGCATCCTCGTCGTGGCGCGCCGCCTCGAGCTCGCCGGCAAGGCGCTCGGCCACTGGGTCAGCACCGGCGCGTCGCTGGTCGGCTCGACGGCCGAGCTCGTCGGCGAGCTCGGCGCCAAGGCCGTGTGCGTCACCGGCCAGGTCGCCGGC
>JAPLLF010000049.1 GCA_026387715.1 Pseudomonadota bacterium | reverse complement strand
CCTCGCCCTGGGGCGCCCCGGTGGCGCGGGGACCGGATCCGAGACGACGACGACGACCGGTGGCGAACCGCCGCCGGCGCGCCCGACCGTGCAGGCCGAGCTCGTGCTCGAGACCGGCAGCTTCGAGGCGTCGGCCAACGTCGTGCATTTCCGGGTGCCGCGCGCCGGCAAGATCGCGATCGAGCTGTGGTCGATCGCGCCGAACGACCTGGTCGACGTGCGGTTCGGCATCGGTCACATCGTGTGGCGACCGAACGTGTCGGAGGCCGACTACGCGGCGTACCTGCGCGAGCAGGAGGAGGAGCGCGAGGCCCGGGCGCGTCGCGTGACCGTCAGCGCGCCGCCGCCACGCCCCGAGCCGACGGTGGCGGTCGCCGACCGTGCGCCCCAGGTCGATCTCGTCGAGCAGGAGCATCGGCGCGCGATCGCGGCGGCGCTCGAGGCGGATCGCCTCCGGCGCCGCGAGCTGTTCTGCGCCGCGCACCACGAGGACCGAGGCTGCTGGGGACCCGGCGGCTATCACCTGCACGCGGTCCTCGAGCATCGTCGCGCCGAGCGCACGGCGTACTGCGCGCAGCACGTCGACGACGCGCGGTGCTGGTCCGACGGCGAATGGCAGACGCGCCGCACGGCGTGGCGCCAGCGCGTCGCCGCGGCGCTCACGCCGCCGGCGCCTCCCGACGGCCCACCCCCCGCGCCGCTCGCCGATTCCCAGCCGCCGAAGCTCAGCGTGCACGCCACGTGGCGTCCGGGCTACTGGCAGTGGGCGGAGGCGCGCTGGGTGTGGCTCGCCGGCATGTGGCGCGTGCCCGACGAGGACATCGCGTCGTCGCAGACCACGACCGCGCCCTCCGATCCGCCGCCGCCGCAGGCCGAGGTCGCCCCGCTGGCGCCGATCCGCACGGCGGTGTGGATCGCCGGGTTCTGGCAGTGGGACGGTACGACGTGGGTGTGGTTCTCCGGATCGTGGCAGCTCGCGCCCGCGCCGCGATCGACGTGGACGCCGCCGGAGTGGCGGCCCCACGGCGCGGTGCGGATCTTGATCCCGGGTCGCTGGGTGCGCCCATGAAGGCGTCGATCGTCGCGCTGGCGACCCTCGCGGCGACCGGGTGCGGGACGTCGTGGCTGGTCTCGCAGGCGGCCGGGCAGCAGCGCGGGTGGGACGAGCAGGTCAGCGAGGCGCGCGTGCCGCGCGGTGGCTACACCGAGCGGCTCGTGCTCTCACTGCCGCTCGCGATCGCCTACGAGGAGATCCCGACCGCGACCGCGGGGACGACGACGCGGGGCGCGGCCCGGCCGTTCGCGATCGCGTGCGACGGCTACCAGGACGGCCACGATCTCCTCTCGCATTCGGCGTTTCGCTACGGCAGTCGCTGGAAGAAGGGGACCGCGATCAGCTTCCTGATCGAGGGCGCGTTCGCGGCGCTGTTCCTCGCGACGGCCGATCCCGTCAAGCACCCCGGGTACTACGTGGGAGGCGGCTTCCTCGCGCTCGACGACGCCGTCGCGCTCGGCACCTTCTTCATCCCACGCAAGGAGATCTACGCCGAGGACGACGTCGCGGTGTCGACCCATCTGCGCGACGACTGCCCCGACGGGCTGGCACTCGCGATCGGCGCGGACGTGTTCCCGATCGACGCGGCGGGGCGCATCGGCGAGCTCGGCGAGGCCGCGCTCGCGCAGTGGATGGAGGCGCCCACCGGCGCCCTCCGCGCGACGCTCGCGGGGCAGGTCGGCGACCTGGTGGTCGGCGTCGACGAGCAGTGCGCGTGGCTACGCGAGCACGCCGCCGGCCCGACCCGGCCCGCCTGCCTCGGCACGTCGCGCCCGCTCGCGGTCACCGCCTCGCTCCCGGTCCCGGCCGGCACGCTCACCCGCTGAGCGCGTCGAACTCGAGCTCGAACCGCGCCAGGTACTTGCGCAGCCGGTCGGCGTCGTTCTTCGTCGTGCGCGACGCGAGCGAGCGCGCGAACAGCGCGCGCCCGGCGGCCGACAGCGACGGCGCGGTCCGGCACACCGCGAC
>JAPLLF010001176.1 GCA_026387715.1 Pseudomonadota bacterium | reverse complement strand
CGATCAGGCCGTTGCAGTTGTCGTCCATGTTGTTGCAGGTCTCGCCCTGCGGGATGCACGTGCAGCCGGTGATGCCCTCGTCGATCTTGCCGTCGCAGTCGTCGTCGAGGCCGTTGCAGATCGTCCCCTCGCTGCCCGGCGTGACGGCCACGGCGTCGCACTGCGTGCCCTGTCCGTCGGCGCGGCACACGTTCGTGCCGGTGCGCCGGCAGACCCCCTGCTGGCCGTTGTCGCAGGTGCCGCCCTTGGTGAAGCCCTCGTCGATGCGCGTGTCGCAGTCGTCGTCGAGGTTGTTGCAGGTCTCGAACACGATCGAGTTGGACACGATCTGCGCGAGCGCGTTGGCGAGCGAGTTCTCGTCGGTCGCGATGAACGCCAGCCCACCGTTGGTGCCGCCGGCCGCCGCGATCGCGTTGAGCTGGGCGGTGTCGCCCGGCGCCGAGAACCCGATCACGTACGTCGAGATCCCCTTGTTGCGCAGATCGGTCGCGGCCTGCACCGGGTTGCCCTGGCAGCTCTCCGCGCCGTCGGTCAGCAGGATGACGCCGTACTTGCGGCAGCCCAGGACGGTCGCGTTGTCACACGCCTTGATCGGCGTGAGGTAGTCCTCGATCGCGTTGAGCGAGTTCGCCAGCGGCGTCGGGCCGGTGCCGCGCATCTCGCAGTCGCCGGTCGGGAAGTCGCAGTACGCGCCCGGGGTCTCGGTGTTGACGAAGTTGTTCTCGTGGCCGTCGAGCCACATCAGGTAGTTGTTGATGTCGGCGCCGAACCCGACGACGACGTCGGCCCCGCGGCGGGGTGGGCCGCAGCTGCCCGCGTAGTTGATGCACTCGTCGCCCGCCGAGTTCTTGAGCACGGTCTGCATCGGCGTCGCGGTGCCGGCGTTGACCACGCAGGCCGGGTTCGGGGCGGGCGCCGTGTTGCCGATCGGGTTGTCGTACGTGCAGCAGATCGCGTTGCACTCGAAGTTGTGCGCGAGCTGGCAGCTGCGGTTGAGCAGCTGATCCTGGTGGTAGCGCGCGAGCGCGAAGTCGATGTCGGGATAGCCCGCGATCACCGAGGTCAGCGCGTTCTTCGCCTTGAACAGGCGCGAGTCGTTCGCCGTCGTGCCGTTGGAGCTGTCGAAGTCGCGCCCCGGGTGATCGGTGGAGCCATCGCCGAACGTCGGGACGCCGGCGAGCGTGCCGAGCATCGAGCCCGAGGTGTCGAGCACGACCGCGAAGCGCGCGCGGCTATCGGTGACCGGCCCGATGCACGCCGGCACGTCCGCCGGGCACTGCTGCGGGATGCCACCCGTGCAGCTCGGCACCGATCCCATGAAGCCGGGGCAGGTGAGATCGGGCAGCCCCTCGTCCACCAGGTCGTCGAAGTCGTTGTCGAAGCCGTCGCAGAACTCGCCGACGTAGCTGTTCGAGATCTGCAGCTCGCCGACGCCGCCGCCGGCCTCGCCGCGACACAGGGTCGACACGCCGCCCGCGGCGCCGTTGACGCTGAACACCGCCTCGTCGTTGATCGTCGCGTTGACCGACAGCACCGACACGATGCCGCCGCCGCCGCCGCCGCCGCAGTCGTCGGCCGTCGTGTTCTGCTGGAACGGCGCGGCGCACTCGCCGGTCGGATCGGTCGCCAGCCCCTGGGTGTCGCCGCCGAGGCCACCGGCCGCGGTGATCAGCGCCGTGGCGCCGATGTTGACCTGCTCGCCGACGACGAACACCGTGCCGCCGGCGCCGCCGCCGCCGGAGTCGTTGCCGATGCCGCAGCCGCGCTTGCCGTTGGCATCGAGCGTGCCGTTGACGGTCACCGTGGCGACCCCGACGGTGGCGTCGACGCCGGCGAGCACGATGCGGCCGCCGCCGTTGCCACCGACCATCAGCCCCTTCGAGGTCCCACCCGCCGCGGGATCCTTGCCGTCCCCGTCGAGGCAACCCTTGTCGCCACCGGAGCCGCCGAACTCGGGCGTGTAGATCGAGTGGTAGAAGCCGATGCCGTTGACGTTCGGCAAGTTGTCGCGGGGAGGGGCGGTCGACGACGAGCCCGAGCCGTCGATCGTGTTGCAGTGGGTGCTGCCGAGCACCGTCTGCGCGGCGTTGCCGTCGTGGCACACCGCGACGCTGCCGGTGTAGGTCACCGTGATGCCGCGGCCACCCAGCGGGGGCGCCGGCACGCGGGGTGCGCTGCAATCCTGCTCGTAGTCACGCGGGAACTGGGTGGGGTTGTCGATCGTGCCACGCCCACCGATGCCGAAGTGCGCGCCGCCGCCGCCGGAGTCGCGCACGGAGCAACCACCGCGTCCACCTGCATCCGCCGTCGGGCCGACGCCGTTGCCACAGAGCGGGGTCACGTAGCCGGCGCCGCGCGCCGTGATCTTCGAGCCCGCGTCGATCGTGATCGTCTTCGCGCGGATCTCGAGGTTGCCGGTCAGCGCCTTGTTGCCGCTGGTGTACGGTGAGACCTCGACGGTCGCGTTGCCCGTCACCGTGAAGCTGTTCTTCGTGATGATCCCCGAGAGCTGGCAGGTGCCGCCGGAGATCACGACATCGGCGCCGGTGATGTTGCACGGCGCGGCTTCCGCCGCGGCACACAACCCACTCAGGACCGACACGACCAAGAGTAGGCGCATCAGCGCAACATCATAGACGAGCCTGATGCCAGCCGGGTAACTCTTCGAGAGATTCGAACACGACGTCGGCCGTTGCGAGCGTCTCGCGGGAATCGCCGCCCGTGGTCACCGCGCACACCGTCGCACCGCACGCCCGCGCCGCCGCGATGTC
>JAPLLF010000741.1 GCA_026387715.1 Pseudomonadota bacterium | reverse complement strand
GCCGGCTCGCCGTTCGTGGCCGAGTACCTGTTCTCCCGGAGCTCGGGGGAGCTCGCCTGGATCCACGTCAAGGGGCGCGTGATCGGTCACGCGCCGAACCTCCGGGTGCTGGGCACGGTGGTCGACATCAGCGAGAAGAAGCTGCTCGACGGACGGCTGCGGCTCGCCGACCGCCTGATCGCGGCGGGCACGATGGCGGCGGGGGTCGCCCACGAGATCAACAATCCCCTCAGCTTCGTGCTGGGGAACGTCGAGCTCGTCCGCATGCAGCTGCTGGAGCTCCCGAACATCGACCCCAAGGTGCACGACGCGGTCGATCGGATGCTCGATGGGATCGATCGCATCCGCGCGGTCGTCGCCGATCTGCGCACGTTCGCGAGGCCCGAGGAGGACCTCGTGACGCGCGTCGAGCTCGCCGCCGTGTGCGACGCCGCGCTGCGGGTCGTGGCGTCGACGATCCGCCATCGCGCGTCGTTGACCGTCGACCACGCGGCGAACACGCCCGCGGTGATCGCCAACAGCTCCCGGCTCGGTCAGGTGATCATCAACCTGATCGTCAACGCCAGCGACGCGATGGCGGACCTCCCGAGCGCCGACAACCGGATCCATCTGCGGACGCGCCGCCTGGCCACCGGCGAGGCGGTGATCGAGGTCGAGGACAACGGCGCGGGGATCGCGAGCGCGATCCTGCCCCAGCTGTTCGATCCGTTCTTCACCACGAAGGGCACGAGCGAGGGGACCGGGCTCGGGCTCGCGGTCTGCCAGAGCATCATCGCGTCGATGCACGGTCGGATCGAGGTGGAGTCCGCGCCCGGGCGTGGCGCCACGTTCTCGGTCGTGCTGCCCGCGGCGCCCCCGCAGCTGGAGCCCGTCGAGGCACCGGCGGTGCCGCGCCCCGCGTCGAGCCGCCGCATCCTCGTGATCGACGACGAGCCGATGCTGCGGAACGTGCTCGAGCACCTGCTGTCGAAGCTCGGCTACGAGGTGGTGAGCGCCACGTCGGGCCAGCGCGGCATCGAGCTCGCGTGCAGCGAGTCGTTCGACGTCGTGCTGTGCGATCTCATGATGCCCGAGGTCGACGGGGTCGCCGTCCACGACGAGGTCCTGGCCGCGCGGCCCGACGTCGCGCGGCGGATCGTGTACATCACCGGCGGGCCGGTCACCGACCGGGCACGGACCTTCGCCGAGCGAACCGACATCATGCTGCTGGCCAAGCCGTTCTCGGTCGCCGCGCTGGTCGAGGCGATCGAGCGCGTGGAGCGCTAGGGCACGGCATCACCCACGAGCGCCCCGCCCCGGCGCTCGACGCGACGTTGGCGCACCCACCGCACCGTGCCGTAGACGATCACCGCGAGGATCACCGCGAGCACCACCACGTGCTGCACGCTCGCCACACCCGCGCGCACGCGCTCGACGTGCAACGCGCCGAGGTAGCCGACCCCGACGACCAGCGGCACGCTGAGGACCGCCGCCGCCCCGTCCCACAACAGGAACCGCCGCAGCCGCATGCCGTGGATCGCCGCCAGCGCGAAGGTCGCGGCGCGGATCCCCACGACATGGCGCGCGAAGAACACGAACCAGCCCCCGTACTTGCGATAGGCCTCCTCGATCCGGAGCCGGCGTGCGGGTGGGAGCAAGCGACGGAACAGCGGCCGCTCGTAGGCCGCCGCGCCGTAGCGGCGCGCGAGCTGGAACAAGATCGTGTCACCGGTGAGGACGGCGACGAACGCCACGCCGAGCGAGACCACGGGCGACGCGCCCTGGTGGATCAACACGCCCGTCGCGAGCAGCGCGGCGTCCTCCGGCAAGGGCACGCCCAGGCCGCCGACGACCAGCCAGGCGAACACCAGCACCATCGAGCCGTGGAGCAGCCAGCTGGTCATCGTCGAAGCTCATGCACGGCACGTACCCGAGCAACGCGTCGTTTCCGCGCCGGATTTGCAGTAGGCTCCGAGCGAGGATCGGGCCGGATGCAAGTCGACGAAGATCTCGCGCAGATCGGCGCGATCCTCGTCGAGGACCGCGTGCTCCGACGGCTCATCAAGGAGCACCGCAAGCTCCGCGGGATCGGCCTGCAGGTCCCGCACGCGGCTTGCTACACGATCGAGCGCGCGATCGTCGCGCAGCTGGTCGAGCCGCGCGAGCTGGCGATCGAGCTGGCGAAGCTGCCGGATCGGGTGCTCGCGATCGGCGGGGATCGCGCCGCGCTCGCCAAGGGCGATCCGGTGGCGATGACCGCGGCGTGGCGTGCGCTCTACCACGCGCGGATCCACCAGGTGTTCGAGGCCAAGATCGCCGACGGCACGATCACGACCTCGTCGGTACGCCTGCGGATCAACCGGATCGGCCAGACCGAGTTCGACGAGGCGCGCTACCTCCTGCGCCAGGAGGATCTCCTCCTCCCGCCGGTCAGCGACGCATCGACGTACACCGAGTTCGTCGCGCTCTACCTCGAGCTCCGCGCGTTCGATCCGACCTCGCTGCAGCGCACGTTCTCGACGCTGCACGACGACGCGCACGTGCTCGCGACGATCCGCCTCGACGTCGATCCCGAGGCGCTGCTCGCCTCGGCGCGCCCGCCCACCGCCCCGACGTCGCCGATCGTCGCCGTCGACGCACCCTCGGAGTCGCGCCAGTTCGCGGCCTTCATCGATCGCAGCGCGGTCGACGAGTCCCGGCGCGCCCGGCGCAAGGGGAACGACGCGCGCGCCGCGATCCTCGCGTTCCGCGGCGGCCACGTCGACGCGGCCGAGCTCGATCTCGAGAAGCTGGTCGGCCGGCTCGGCCGCGCGCTGGGCGGCGCGTCGACCGACGGCTGGGCGGACGCGCTCGCCCCGCTCGCGCGCACGGCCGCGGCGCAACCGAGCGTGCGTTACACCGCCGACGCGCGGCTGTTTCACGACCTGCAGACCGCGTGCGTGGTCGCCGAGCGCGAGGTCAAGACCGTCGATCTGGTGACGTGGATCCGGTCGCGGGGCAAGCGCCCGATCGTCCGGCCGCTGCCCGCGACCCGCGAGGTGCGGATCGCCAAGCACGTGCGCGGCGCGACCCACAAGCTCCCGGCGTGCAACCTCGAACGCGAGGATCGCGAGCGGCTCGGCGAGATCCTCCACCACATGGTCGAGCTGGCGGAGGCCGGCGCCCGCACCGTGCTCCGGCCGGCGATCGAGCGCGCGCTCGACGACGTCGAGCTGCACCCGAAGAATCCGCCCGAGCAGGTCGCCGAGAAGAAGATCGTCGACGAGCTGCTCGATCAGGCGGTTTCGGTCGGCCGGCTCTCGCTCGGCAACCTGCGCGACGCGGTGTCGGCCAACGAGCTCAAGCTGCCCGACCTCGCGGCGAGCTCGCTGTGGTCCGACGACCAGCTGCTGCGCGCCGACCTCGCGCTGTCGATCTCGCTCGACGGCGTGTATCGCCGCGGCGAGGCCCACCTGCGCTTCCTCCAGAAGCTGTCGTCGGTGATGTTCGGCACCGCCACCGGCCGCGTGCTCTGCCTCTACGCGCTGCTCCCCCTGCTCGGCGCGTTCACGATGCTCGAGGGCCTCCAGCACATGATCGGGCCGCTCGCGCACTGGCTGCTCGGCGTGGAGCCGGAGATCGCGACGTGGCCGGCGTTCGTCGGCGTCAGCGCGTACCTGTTCCTGCTGCTGCACGTCCGCGCGGTGCGCACCGGCACGGGGATCGCGATCCGCGCGCTCCGCACCGGGCTACGGTTCGCGCTCGTCACGCTGCCGCGCGGCTTCCTCCAGCTGACCCCCGTGCGGATGGTGCTCGACAGCGCGCCCGCGCGCTGGGTGGGCAAGCCCGCGATCCCGGCGGCGATCGCCCTCCTGATGTTCGACGGCTGGCTCCGCTTCGCGGTCGCCGGCGGCCTGTTCGTCGCGACGACGCTGCTCGTCAACGTGCGGCTCGGTCGGCTCGCGCAGGAGTACGTCACCGACTGGCTCGTCCGGTCGGGGCGGCACGTGGTGCGGCGGCTCGTCCCGGGGGTCCTGCGCTGGGTGCTCGACGTGTTCGCCAAGCTCGTCGAGCTGTCGGATCGCGGGCTGTATCGCGTCGACGAGTGGCTCCGGTTTCGCAGCGGCGAATCGGTGCTGGCGCTGCCGCTCAAGGGCGTGCTCGGCTTCGCGTGGTCCATCATCGCGTACCTGCTGCGCGTGTTGATCAACGTGTTCATCGAGCCGGTGGTGAACCCGGTGAAGCACTTCCCGGTCGTCACCGTCGCGGGCAAGCTGATGCTGCCGTTCACCAAGGCGATCGTCGTCGGGGTCAAGGACGCCCTCGCGCCCGTCGTCGGCCAGGCGGTCGCGAGCGGCATGGCGACGTTCACGATCCTGATGCTCCCGGGCGTCGCCGGCTTCCTCGTCTGGGAGCTCAAGGCGAACTGGAAGCTGTACCAGGCGAACCGCGCGACGACGATCCACGCCAGCGCGTTCGGTCACCACGGCGAGACGATGGTCGCGATGCTCAAGCCGGGCTTCCACTCGGGGACGATCCCCAAGCTGTTCCAGAAGCTGCGGCGCGCGACGTGGAAGGCCGACGAGCGCGGCATCGCCAAGTACGAGGAGGGGCTCCACCACGTCGAGGAGGGCCTCCACAAGTTCGTCGATCGCGAGCTGGTCTCGCTGATCGCCGAGGCCAAGATCATCGGCGTGGCCGTCGACCGCGTGGAGCTCGCGGCGAATCGCATCACGATCACGATGTCGCAGGACGCCGCGGATCCCGCGACGCTCACGATCGAGATGCAGTCCGGCTTCATCGTCGCCGGCATCGCCACCCTGGGCTGGATCGCGCGGCTGGGCGATCACCAGCGCGAGGTGTTCGAGGTCGCGCTCGCGGGGTTCTACAAGCTCGCCGCCGTCGACATCGTGCGCGAGCAGCTGACGGCCGTGCTCGGCGACGTGCCCTACGACATCTCCGACGAGGGCCTCGTCGTGTGGCCCGGCGACGGCTACCAGACCGAGTTCCTCTACCGGCTCCGCTCGAACAACCTCGTGCCGATCGTGCGTGGCCCGACGGTGGGCGTGTTGCCCCGGACGCTGATCAACCAGCACGTCCTCTACTATCGCGAGCCGCTGTACTGGCCGATGTGGGCGACCGCCTGGGAGCAGCTCGTCGCCGGCAGGCCCCCCGAGCGGATCATCGCCGGGCCCGACCTGCTGCCGCGCGTCCCCCCGCGCTCACCATGAGCCGCCGCAAGGGCCGCGACCAGACCCGCGACGACATCGAGCGCGCGATCGCCGACGATCCGACCGACCCCGGCAACTTCTCGATCCTCGCCGACTATCTCCAGTCGGCGACGCCGACCGATCCCCGCGGCGAGCTGATCGCGCTGATGCTCGCCCTCGACGGCGGCGCGCCCGACAACCGCGAGGGCGTGCGCCGCGCGATCGAGGCGGTGTTCGCCCGCAACGCCGCGGCGCTGCTCGGCCCGCTGCAGCCGTTCAGCCAGGGCTTCGAGGCGCCGCCCTACGTCTGGCGCGCCGGCTACATCCAGCGCGTCGAGGTCCGCAGCCTGCCGCGCCTCCACGACGTGCTCGGCGTCGCGCTCGACCACCCGTCCGGGCAATTCGTCACCGAGGTCGCGCTCGCCGGCTCGCAACGCACGGAGCTGCGGAGCGCGATCGCGCACCTCGCGCGGGCGCCCCGGCTCGTGCGCTCCCTCGCGATCGGCGCGAACCAGGACCTCGGCGACCTCGACGCGCTGTGGCCCGCGCTGCCACGCCTCCGGCACCTCACGATCGAGGCCAACGGCCTGACCACGTCGCCGTTCGGCCTCGCCGAGCTCGAGTACGCGACGTTCACCGTGCCGTTCGCCGGTGCCGCGCTGCACGCGGTCGCGACCGCCCGCTGGCCGCGCCTCAAGCACCTGCGCATCATGTTCACCGGCGAGACCGCGCAGCTCGAGCACGTCGAGGCGCTGTTCCACCGGAGCGACCTGCCAGCGCTGCGCTACCTCGCGCTCAACAACTTCCACCCGATCGAGGGCGCGCTCGTCGAGCGGCTCGTGCGCGCGCCGTGGCTGGGGCAACTCGTCGCGCTCGACCTCATGGGCAACCGCATCGGCGACCGCGAGGCGTTCGCGCTCGCCGCGGAGCCCGCGCGGTTTCGCCCCGACCTGTCGCTGACCGTGCCCCTGCACGAGCTGTCGCCGCGAGGGCTGCGCGCGCTCCGGGTGCTCGATCCCCGGCTATGACGAGCCTCACGCCGCGCGCAGCAGATCATCGCCGAGCCGGCCGAGGTGCCAGCTTCGCACCTGCTCGCGCGACTGCGCCTTCGAGAGCTCGGCGCGTAGCCGGCCGACGAACAGCGTCGGCAGCACGACGATCGAGACGTTCGCCACGGTGAGGAAGCCGAGCACGAACCACCCCGGCAGGTTGGTCAGCTGAGGCACGACCGTGATGCCCGCATCCCCGAATCGATAGGAGCTCGCGATCACGCCGGCGAGCTCGAGCACCATCGGCAGCACCATCGCGATCACCGCGAACCACAGGCCAGCGACTCGAATGGCTCGATGTGGATGGCCCTGGAGCACGATCCCCAGCGGCGCGAGGACCGCGGGAACCAGGATCAAGGCGCGACACCGCCATCATGGCCAGCATCATCATCCCCAGGATGACCAGCTGGATCCGCACGCCGATGACGCGTCGACGCGAGGCGAACCACCCGAGCCCCGCCGTGAGCATCGCGGGCACGACGATCCACGCGAGGTAGTCCGGGCGCAGGATCCCGGCGCCCAGGATGAACGGGAGGAACAGGAGCCAGGACAGCATCGCCATGGCGACGAAGCCCGACCCACCCCGGACCAGCTCGTCGCCCATGGCGTCGAGGCGCGCCTGCACCTCGACGGGCACGGCACGTGGTGGACTGTCGATGATCTCGGCGAGCACCACCACGTGCTCGCGATTGGTGGGATCGAGCGCGAGGGCCCGGACCAGCTCGCGCATCGCGGTGCCCCGCTCCTCGTCGTAGGTCGGGGGATTGCTGGCGGCGCGCTCGAGCGCCTGCCGGGCGCGAAGCCCGTGCGTCGTCGACAGCGCGCGGCGCTGCGCGAGCTCCCGATCACCTTCGAGGAACCGCGCGACCGCGTCGTGCAGGGCGCGTGCGGTCGGGAACCGGTCCGCGGGCTCGGACTCCGTCGCCCGGACGCAGATCTCCTCGAGCTCGGGCGCGACATGGCGGCTCGGGACGCGGACGGAGATCCGCGCGTCGACGGGGGAGAACACGTCTCGCGGATCCCGCAGGCGTTCGTACGCGAGCAGCTCGAACAGGATCGCGCCGAGCGCGTACACGTCGGCGCGCGGACCGACGTCCGGATCGGCCATCTGCTCGGGGGCCATGTACAGCGGCGTCCCCATCATCGATCCCGCCATGGAGAGCCGCGACGCCACCGGCAGATCGACGGACGTCGAGCCGTCGAGCACGCGCGCCAGCCCCCAGTCGAGGACGTAGACCTCACCGAAATCGCCCAGCATGAGGTTCGCCGGCTTGAGATCGCGATGCACCACGCCGCGCGAGTGGGCGTAGTCGATCGTCAGGCACACGGTCGCGAACGCCTGGAGCAGCTCGCGGAGCGTGTATCGCGTGCTGCCGGCGGCGAGCTCCTCGATGATCACGTGCAGCGTGCGCCCCAGGACGCGCCGCATCGTGAAGAACGCGGAACCGTCGGCGGCCCGGTCGATATCGTAGACGGGGACGATCGACGGATGCTCGAGCTGGCCCTGCACCTGGGCCTCGCGCAGAAACCGCTCGCGATCGTCGTGGCTGAGGTCGCGATCGGAGCGCAAGACCTTGACCGCCACGTCGCGGCCGATCCGGCCATCGCGCGCGAGCATCACCTTGCCCATCCCGCCGATGCCGAGGACGGCACCTTCCACGTAGCGCGAATTTCCCGAGAGCTCCGCATCCGCCTGCCTCGCGACCTGCGCTGGCGCTTTCGCCCAACCCTGGGTCTGCGTGAGCTCCGCGTAACTCGGGAACGAGGCCGGCATGGTGTCGTCGTTCGCAGGACCAGGCATGGTCGTGGATTGTACCCACCGCCCCGTCGATCTGGTGGAGTTCAGACCGACGGGGGCGGCGGCGCGACGCGGACCTTCGGCGCCTTCGTCTTGTAGTCGGTGCGCGGGATCGCGAGCTCGTGGTGCCCGTGCCCGACCCAGCCCTTGTGGCGAAAGAACATCAGGATGCCGATGGCGACGGCACCCATCAGGCCGAGCGCCATCGGATAGCCGAACGACCACTCCAGCTCCGGCATCGACTTGAAGTTCATGCCGTAGAGCCCGGCGATGAACGTCAGCGGCAGCATCACCGTCGAGATCAGCGTGAGCGTCTTCATGATCTCGTTCATGCGATTGCTCTGCACGCTGAGGTACGCGTCGAGCGCGCTGGTGATCAGATCGCGATAGCCCTCGGTCAGATCCGCGATGCGCAGGAAGTGATCGTAGACGTCGCGGTAGAACGGCAGCGCCTCGGGCGGGATCTCGCCGTACTCGCCGCGCGACAGCTTGAGGAGGATCTCGCGCTGGTGGATGCCGACGCGCCTGAGCTCCTGCATCGTGCGCTTGAACGCGAGGATCCGCGCGAGCACCTTGCGCCCCGCGGGTGTCCCCGCCTTGTCGAGCACGTCGTCCTGCAGCTCCTCGACGTCGTCGTCGAGCTCGTCGATCACCGGCAGGTACTGATCGACCGCGTGATCGAGCGCCGCGTGGGCGATCCACGGGATGCCGCGCGCGAGGATGCGCGTCGAGTGATCGAGCTCGGTGCGCAGCGCGTCGCCGACGAGGTTCCCCGGATCGCGCGTCACCAGGAAGCGCTGCCCGATGATGACGTCGAGCTCGACGAGCCGGATCTTCTTGGGCCCCGGCACCGACGCGACGCCGTGCACCATGACGTAGAGGTAGTGGTCGAAGTCGTCGATCTTCGGCGACGACCGCTCGGCCCAGACGTCCTCGACGGTGAGCGGGTGGATCTTGAGGTCGTGGCACAACAGCGCGTGCGCCTCCGCGGTCTCCTCCTTGAGCTCGATCCAGATCAGGTGGTTCGCGGCGATCGCGGCGCGGATCTCGACGACATCATCGGTGGCCTGGAGCTTGTCGTCGACGATGTAGCGGGCTTGCACCTGGTCGACGTTACCCGAACTGCGCGGAGCGCCGGGACATCGCACCGCCCCACCAGAAGCCGGTGATCGGCCACGTCACCGGGGCACCTTGCCCCACCGCGGCCGCGACGATCAACGGCACGAAGTGCTCGTGGGTCGGCAGCGACTCGCGCACGCCCGGCGCCCGCTGACGATAGGCGAGCAGCTGCTCGACGTCGCCGCGGGTGATCACGTCGGTCGTCCACGCGTCGAAGTCGCGCGCCCACGCGGGCGTCTCGCGCAGGCTCAGCGCGCGGAGGTTGTGCGTGATGAAGCCCGAGCAGATCACGAGGATGCCCTCGTCGCGCAGCGGCGCGAGCGCGCGTCCCATCGCGTAGAGCTCCGTGGGGTCCTGCGACGGCAGCGAGATCTGGAGCACCGGGATCGACGCGTCGGGGTACATGCACATCAACGGGATGTACGTGCCGTGATCGAGGCCGCGCGCCGGATCGTCGACGATCGGGATCCGCGCAGCGACGAGCAACTCGCGCACGCGGGCGGCGAGCGCGGGCGCCCCGGGGGACCGATAGGTCAGCTGGTAGAACCTGGCCGGGAAGCCGTGGAAGTCGTAGATCAGCGGCAGCGGGCGCGTGGCCCCGATCGCCAGCGGGCGATTCTCCCAGTGCGCCGAGATCGCGAGGACCGCGCGCGGCGTCGGGAGCGCCCTGGCCCACGCGGCGAGCTCGGCCACCCACCCCGCGTCGTCGAGGAGCATCGGCGCCCCATGTGCCTGGAACAGCACCGGCATCGGCCCCTGATCGACGTTGGCAGACATCCCTCCAATCTTGAGCACACGCAGGCCTCGGACAAGCCAGCGCGGTGGAACTCAGAAGCTCACACGAGCTCCGCCGTGTCGATCAGCACCGCGTCCGGGCCGACGTAGGGTCCGCGCCGGAGCAGCGTGCCCGACCGCCGCGCGCTGGCGAGCGCCGCCACGAGGTCGAGCCGGATCGTGCCTCCGGCGAACGCGCGGGTCGTCCCCGCCGCGTGCTCGACGCCGAGCGCGATCTCGAGCGTCGCGTGGCCGGTGTAGGGCTCGATCGCGAGCGCGCGCAGCCGGCGCAGCTCGATCGTGCGCACCCCGGGCAGGGGGCGCTGGTTCCAGGTCCCGAGGCTGACCACGAGGTTGCGCACGCCACCGTTCGGATCGCGGTGACGGAGCGCGGCCTCGCGCGGGGTCAGCCCGAAGCCGACCGCGACGCCATGCTAGACGAGCGGGAACCGGCGCACGGCCTCGCCCTCGTCGCCGACCGGGGCGCTGCGCGGGCCGAAGTCGAGGGCGCCGTCGCTCGTGATCGACAGCGGCTCCGCGAGCGTCTCGGCGCCCGCGGCGATCGGCGACCCGAGCCGGTAGCGCGTGAGGCCCTGGCGATCGACGACCGAATCGGCCAGCGCCGCGAAGATCTCCCACACGCCGTACCCGCCACCGGGCAGGAGCGCGTCGGGGCCGATCACGAGCGCGCACGGGCCGGCGATCGGA
>JAPLLF010000357.1 GCA_026387715.1 Pseudomonadota bacterium | reverse complement strand
CCGGATAGTCGGACGATGCTTCTACATCAAGAAGCTGGATCCCGACCACGCACCGGTCGGGATGGCGTCCGATCCGCCGACCATCAACCAGTCCGCCCTGAAACCGCCTGCGATCCATCAAGGGAACTGCTCCCTAACAGTCGGCGTATGCGATCACGCCATCCTGGGCAGCGAACACCGGCACGTGGCGAGGTGACGGCGTTCCCGCGTCGTAGCCGAGGCTCACGCAACGACTGTCGTCACCGCGAAGGATGGAGGGTCTGAAGTCCTCGATCTTCGGTAGCGGCCAGATCCAGCGACGAGCGCTCGCCCCTTTCGGGTGGGTATGAAGAATGCGAGCGGTGGGTAAGTTCATCACGGTGGCTCCTTGATTGAAACGGTTGGGATCGCGCCGATCACCGAGACCGAGACACCGATGGTCTCGGATCCAGGTTGTTCAGAACGGGACGTCGTCTTCGGCCGGTTGGCCGAGCAGGTTGTCGCGGGGACGCAGCCGCGTGATGAGGCGAGCTTCTTCGTCGATCGCGACGCTCGGTGATGTAACCCGCACCGCGACCTCGACGCGACCGCGATCGTACGTGAGCCCGGGATCGTGACCCTCGCCGTACTGGCCTTTCCAGAATCCCTTCCAGCGTCGCCAGGTTTGGAAGTGGCGCGTGAGCGTGTCGTACAGCCGGTTCGTGTGTGACTCGCCGACGTAGACCGTCTCCACGGTGCCATCGCTCGCCGGCTCGCGGATCACGTAGACCCCCGACTTGCCGTCGAGCTCGCGGATCCAGTTGGGATACGGTTCCCCGCGCGCGCCGATCGGCCGATACGTGAGGCTCACGTTGCGCGCGAGCGTGGCCCGCCGCGGATCATTGACGACCTCCCATCCCGGCATCACGTACGATGGATCGACCGCATCGCTCGGGCCGCCCAACCAAAGTTCAAAATGCATGTGTTTGAGCCGACCCTGGTCGAGCGGATCCGCGCCGATGATCCCGATCTCCTGACCGGCGCGGACCCGCTCACCTGCCTTCGCGTTCGCCGTCTCCTTCACGAACAGCTGCTCGAGGTGCGT
The DNA here is from genome assembly GCA_026387715.1 of Pseudomonadota bacterium. Taxonomy (GTDB): domain Bacteria; phylum Myxococcota_A; class Polyangia; order Haliangiales; family Haliangiaceae; genus JABFXX01. The sequence goes on along the minus strand of JAPLLF010000357.1, from coordinate 3,151 downwards.
ATAGAACGTCGCGGCCTTCGTCGGTCCGTGATCGATCACGACCGCGAAGCCGCGTGGCGTCTTCATCGCAGACCACACGACGCCGTCCGATGCCGCCAATGCCGCGGTGTTGTCCGGCATCACGCTCAACCACGAGCCGTTCGCCGTGCGCGGCTTGAACGTGTCGGTCGGGGCACGCAGGTACATGATGTCAACGCCGCCGTGGCGGATGCCACCCGGACGGGGCGAGCCGAACCCGTCGGTGATCACCGGCGCTCGCGTGTCCCATCGCGGCACCGGCCAGACCCAACGGCCGGGCAGCGGACCGAGAAACGGCGAGCTTGCGGCTTGTCGGCGTCGCCGCGTGATCGCGTACGCCGCGACCCCTCCACCGAGCAGCCAGGGAAGCGCGCGCACCTTACGCCTCCCTCGATGGGCGCGACGGGCGGTCGCGGTTGCGCGAGATGAGGAACACGCCGAGCAGGCCCGCGCCGATCAAGAGCGGCGTACCGAAGCCGGCGAACGCGCCCTTGCCTGCCTCGTTCGCAATCTTGCCGACCGCGTGGGCCGCGCCTGCGGCGAGTTCCGCGACCTCGGAGCCGAGCTTCTTCGCGCCCGCCCCGAGGTTCTCGGGCAGGTTCTTGACGCTGTCCTTCACGGACTCGACGACCATGTCCCACTTGGTCGGTGCCTCATCGGACACCGCGACCTGGATCGCGAGCTCCTTCATGCGTCTCCAGAATTCATTGTTCCTCGCGTAGATGAGATCGGGCGGCGCAGCCTTCGCCAGCTTGTCGACGTCCGCGACGATGAGCTTCCACTTCGGAGTCTCATCCGTGAAATTCTTCACGTCCTTGACCTTGGCGCGTGCATTGCTCCAGTACGTCGCGAGCTGGAGCACGTCCGCGTTCGTCGTCCGCGGAATTGGGAAGCTCACGCCGGGGTAACCAGGTGGCGGTGCGGTCTCGTCGGCGCCACGCTTGTCGCGGAGGTACTTGTACTGCGCCCGGTAGAGATCGTCGTAGGTCTTGATCCCGTCGAAGTGCACGAACGGACCATCTCCGCTGGGTCCGATGTTCCTCAAGTCGATCGGCGAGCGAAACTGCGCGGCGAGCGCATCCCAGATCCGCGGATCCGGAAGCGGCACGTTGATCGTGTGCAGGTAGATGAAGACCGCGGGCAACGTGCGCCAGAACGCTTGGTTCTCGGCGAAGGGCTCATCTGGCGATCGCAACGCGAAGTCCTCGAGAGCGTCGACGACCATGCGCCATCGGAGCCTGAGGCCGCCGCCACCAAACCTGATCGGCTCGGCGCGCAGGATTGGATCGATCACCGCGGCGATCGCGACCGCATCGGAGCCGGTCGTACGTGGCCACCGCACGATCTCGTCGTCGTCGGTCGTGATCTCGATCGAGCCGCGCGACTCCGTCGCGTGCGTCTGAAGCGAGAAGAAGGCACGAAGCCACGAGGTAATAGGAAGAGACATGCGAGCTCCTGGATCGGGGGCTGGGGTCGCGCGAGCGGTGCTCGTCACGGCCACGTTGGTGTGGGTTGTTTGTCGCTACGAGTCGCTACGAAGTGCCTTCTGCGTCGTCGTTACGTCTTCTCGATCGGTCCCAGGCGTTCACGCGGGATCACGATCGCGATCTGTCCCGCCGCAAGAGCCGCGGGATCGAGCGAGCACACGATCGAATCGTACGCGTCGACCGCGGCGTCCTCCGTCGGCACGGCAATCGGAGCCGGCGCGTATGCCGGTCCGCTACCGCTGAGGGCTCCCGTACTCGAGGACGGTTGTCCGATTCCCGAGTACGAGGGCGTCCCTCCACCGCCGAAGAACGATCCGAGGCGTCCGAGCAAGCCACCACCGTTGTCGGTGAGCGGCTGACTCGTGCCCTGATAGGGAGGCGTTGCCATACGTCCTCCTGCTCAGCCCACCAGACGGGCCACGAGGCCGCCCAGTGTCCGGACCTGCTCGTCACGCTTCGCGTGCTGTGCGAGCGCGTTCTGGAACAAGATCAAGTTCGAAAGATCGGTCGGCGTGTCCTTCGTTGCGATCGGCGCCGCCGGAAGCGGCTGGAGCGCAGCGAAGAGCTGACCGACCATCTCGATGACCTGACCCGTGGTCATCTTCCCGAACAGCGTCGCCACCGCCGATTGCGGAGGCGCTGCATAGATCACCGGCGCCTGGCTGTATGGCACCGGTCCCCGGTTCGTCGGCGGGTGGTAAACCGGCCGCGTTCCGAAGGGCCCCATGAAACCCGGACGGTTGTTCGGGTGACGATGATCCGCGTTTCGCGTGTCCACGTAGTAGATGTCTGCTTCGTCCATTCGATCCTCCTTCTTGGGCCGCAACTCCCACCACTCGCGCGACCCCAACCCCCGATCCGATCGCTCTACGCCGCCATGTCGTCGGGCATCTCGCCCGCGACGATCGCGAGCCGCGCCTTCGCCCGCTCGAACGCGGTCTCGAGCGCCCCGGGCGGCAGCCCGTCTGCGTTCGCCGGCTTCTTCACCGGCACCGGAGCCGCCTTGCGCTCGCGGTCGTCGATCACCAGCAGCGCGAGCTGGCTCCCCGCCGCCGACATCGCACCGGCACCGAGGCTGCGGATCGTCGACCCGTCGCCCTTCCACGCGAGGCCGGCACCGACCGCCGCGAGCGCGCTCGCGACGGTCTTGGGTGCCCAGCCTTCGCGTGACAGGAACGACCCCACCAGCGCCGTGCCGGCCGCGCCCGCGGCCGTGTAGCCGAGGCGATGGAGGCTCGTTTCGGATTCCGCCTTCGCCGACGGTGTGCGAGGTGCGCGGGGCACGGCGTTGCGCGGTGCGATGCTGCGAGGCGCCGCGTTCCGGTGCTTCCAGGCTTTGTTCTTCTTCTTCTTCATCGGAGCTCCTTTCAAGCCGCCGCGTGAGTGGTCGAGAACGTCCAGACGCGTCGCCGTGGCGCTGGCTCCCAGAGGTCGGTGACGCCCGGGAACCGCATGAGCGGACGCGCGAACCACGCGCCCGCGTTCGACACCGGCCCGATGTCGCGCTCGATCGCCCCGATGATCAGGCCGAACGTGAACAGCACATCATCGACGGGGACGATCGCCGGCTTCCCCGCAAGCCGCGCCTTCATGAACACGCGCACGCGTTCGACCGCCTCGACCTCCTCGGGGTAGTCGCGCGCGAG
>JAPLLF010001153.1 GCA_026387715.1 Pseudomonadota bacterium | reverse complement strand
GCGCGACCACGCTCGACGAGGCCGCGTGGAACGACGCCGCGCGGATCCCGATCCTGCACACCACCAAGCGCGGCGCGCTGAAGTTTCGCTGGGCCGATCCGGCGGGCGTGTGGGGCGACACGATCCTCAAGGACGTGACCGCGCTCGACGTCGTCCCCTGATCAGCGCGCGTAGTCGGAGGCGCGCGTCTCGCGGACGACCACCACGCGGACCTGACCGGGATACGTCGCCTCGGTCTCGATCGCGCGCGCGATCTCCTTGGACATCACGATCGCGCCCGCGTCGTCGATCTGGTCGTTCATCACCATCACGCGGATCTCGCGACCCGCCATCAGCGCGTAGGCGCGCTCGACGCCGGTGAACCGCTTGCAGATCGCCTCGAGGTCGTCGAGCCGCTTGATGTACGACGCGAGCTGCTCGCGCCGGGCACCCGGGCGCGCCGCCGACAGCGAGTTCGCCGCCGCGACGATGTGATCGAGGATCGACGCCGGCTGGGTGCCCGCGCCCTCGTCGCCGTGGTGCGCCGCGATCGCCTGGCACACCTTGGGCGACTCGCCGTGCCGCCGCGCGAGCTGCGCGCCGACCTCGCCGTGCGGCCCCTCCTGCTCGTGATCGACGGCCTTGCCGATGTCGTGGAGCAGGCCCGCGCGCCGCGCGAGCTTGACGTTGGCGCCGAGCTCGCCGGCGATCAGGCCGGCGAGGTAGCCGACCTCGATCGAGTGCAGCAGCACGTTCTGCGCGTACGACTGCCGGAACTTGAGCTTGCCGAGCATCTTCACGAGCTCGGGGTGGACGCGGTGGATGCCGAGGTCGAAGACGGCGGCCTCGCCCGCCTCCTTGCAGACCTTGTCGACCTCCTTCTCCGCCTTGCGCACGACCTCTTCGATGCGCGTCGGGTGGATGCGCCCGTCGGCGACCAGCGCCGAGATCGCGAGCCGCGCGATCTCGCGCCGCACCGGGTTGAAGCACGAGATCGTGATCGCCTCCGACGTGTCGTCGATGATCATGTCGATGCCGGTCGCCGCCTCGAGCGCGCGGATGTTGCGGCCCTCGCGACCGATCAGCCGACCCTTGAGGTCGTCCGACGGCAGCGGCACGACGGCGACGGTGCGCTCGTGGACGAACTCGCTCGCGAACCGCTGGATCGCGGTCGCCACGATCGTCTTGGCGCGCGCGGTCGCGTCGCGGTGCGCGTCCTCCTCGATCTTCTTGATCTCGATCGCGGCCTGCTGCAGCGCCTGCTGCCGGACCTCGTCCTCGAGCTTCTTGCGCGCCTGCTCCTCGGAGAGCCCGGCGATCGTCTCGAGCTTCTTGCGCGCCTCGACCTGCGCCGCCTCGGCCTTCTCGACGGCCACGTCGGCCTGCTTGATCTTGCCGTCGACCGAGCGCTCCTTCTTCTCGAGGTCGCCCGCGCGCCGATCCGCCTCGCGCCGCGACTTCTCGACCTCGCGCTCCTTCTCGGTGAGCGACTGCTCGCGCTTCGACAGCTCGGTCCGCCGCCCGCGCAGCTCCTCGTCGAGATCCGTCTTGTGCTTGCGCGCCGCCTCCTTGCCCTCGACCTCCGCCGCCTTCTTGAGCGACTCGATCTCGGCCTTCGCCGCGGCGCGGAGCTTCGTCGCTTCCTCCTCCGCGGCCTTCGCACCGTCGCCGGTGCCACCCTTGGCTCGACCGAGGCGTGTCCCGAGGAACACACCGCCGACGAGGCCGATCACCACTGCCGCGAGGAGATAAACCGTATCCATGGCTATCGCGCGGCGAGGTACGCCGCGGCCTCCGTGACGATCACGTCGAGCCGCGCGTCGTGCGGCTCGCGTGGAATTTCATCCAACAGTTGGCACTCGAAGCACAGTCCGATGCGCGGTGCATCGGAGCTCGCGAGTGTCGCGTCGTAGTAGCCGCGTCCCCAGCCCACCCGGCCGCCCGCTCGATCGAACGCCACGCCCGGAATCACGAACGCCGCGATCGCATCGAGCGCGATCGGCAGCGCCTCGGCCCGGGGCTCGAGAATTCCCAGCCCCACCGAGGCCACCAGCGCCTCGCGCTCGGCCACGTGGAACGCCAGCACCCGCGTGCCATCGACGACCCGCGGATACGCCACCACCTGGCCGCGCGCCCGCAGCATCGCATCGAGCGCGATGGTCGCGGCCTCGGTGCCCTTGGCCGCGTACAGCGCGATCGTGCCCTGCTGCGGGAGCTCACCGAGCGCCCGCGCCGCGATCGCCGCGCTCGCGCGCTCGCGCTCACCCGGGCTCAGCGCATCGCGTCGCACGAGCGCCGACTGCCGCGTGACGCGCTTGCGCCGGCGCGGTCCATCTTCAGGGGTGGTAGGCACGGCCAGCAGCGTGCGACATCATAGTCAGGCCGGTCGCTGTATCAAGCCGCAAGCCGTCGAATCGCAAAGGGATTCCAACCGGCGCGGTCGCTAGTGCTTGGCGTGAAACGCCTGCTTCATGATGAAGTTCGCCAGCTCGCGGCGAACCACCTCGTTGTTGTCCTCGAAGCGCAACCCCACGCCGGTACCCTCGACCCGCACCACCTTCGCCTCGATCTGAAGGCACTCGTTCGGCAGCTCGAGCGCCACGAACGTCGACGAGCCGCACGCGAGGATCGGATCCTTGTGGTTGTCGTGCCTGGCCAGAAAAAGCCCGCTCCGCGACACGTCCTCGACCAGCCCATCCACGAACACCCCCGTCTCCAGTCGACAACGCGCATGAACGCGAACAGGGACCCGTACTGCTTCCCGTTTGTCCATGTGGTGCACCGGACGCTACTGTAGGTGCACTTGAAGGTCAATTCGGTGAACCTGAGATCTATCAGTTATTCCAATATGTTGCACCGCGTCATTCGCAGATCTTGGTCCGACCACTGGGTCTTCGGGTCTGATGTGGGTAGCCATCACAAGGAAGCTCCGCAGCTCTCGCACGTCGTCGCGTACCACGAGTTTCGGACCCCGCAGGCGCATTGCTTGGCGGGTGGCGGCGGATTGGCGATCAGCGGCGGCGGATTGCATGCATGGCATCGCACGCGCTGCATGCGACTCAAGTTGCCACACGCCGCGCACGGATCTCCCGTACGCGCGTTCGCGATCTGCGTGCGCCACGCGATCGGAATCGCCGGCGCGAGCTCGCGCAACCGCACGATGCGTGCGTCGTCTGACAACACCGGCCTCGCGCCGCCGACCGCATGCGCGAGCGCCTCTTGCAGACGCACGTACTCCGCGCGCTCCAGATCGGCGTGCTGCTCCAGCCAGTCCGCGTAGACGAGCCGGCTCGCGTCGTCGCCGCGCGCGATGTCGGCCAGGAGCGCCGCTTCGTCCGGGGGCACCGGAGTCTCCGCTGGCGAGTGCGGCCTCGACTCGTCGACGAACCGGATGTACAGCGAACCGCATTGCGCGAGGTCCGCGTGCGCGAACACGTGCTTCTGGATCCTCACGTCGTTCACGAACGTCCCGTTCGAGCTCCCCAGATCCTCGATGACGAAGCGTCCGTTCTCCATGCGGATCTGCGAATGCCGGCGCGACACCAAGCCGCTCGCGGTACGGATCGCGCAATCGGCCCCGCGGCCGACGAAGACCGGCTCGCTCGTCGACAACTCGATCGTCCCCTCACCCCCATCCCTGTCGCGATACAGCAGACGAGCCATGCGCTCGACTGTACGTCATGCGGGCCGTCACGGACCTTCGAGCCCGAGGACATCGCCGTCGGCGCACAGGTTCAGCGCGTCGGCCAGCGAGCGATCGCCGGCCTCGACCAACTGGAGCGACATCGGGAGCATCGCGAGTAGCGACGAGCGGGTGGGCTCCATCAACCGGCGCCGCAGTTTCGGGAGCATGTGGTTCGTGATCGCGAGGTTCGAATAGGGCTCCGGCATCGTGTCCTCTCGCAGCCACTGCAAGAACGCGCGTGCGATGTCCGCATCCGTCACGCCGAACGCCTCGTTCGCGTAGCTCAGCTCGTCGACGAGCCCCTCCCACATCGCACGGCGGCCGGGCGTCGAGCGGAGCGTATCCGCGAGCGCCTTGAAGATGCGGTAGTCGGTGCTGTCGAGGCGCACATACGAGTTGCGGGCGTTCTGGTTCAGAACCGTGATCAGCGACGGTGCGAGCTCGAGGCCATCGTCATGGCATCGCTCGTAGTGCTCGAAGGCCAGCCACGCGTGGTCGACGCTCGCGCTGAAGTTCTCGCCTTGAAACAGGTAGTAGCAGAGGTTGTTGTGCGTGGCGGCCAGGTTGCGGCGATGGTCGAGCGCCGTATCCGGATCGGTTTCGATCAGCGTCTCCCACGCCGTCGTGGCGCGCTTCATCACGTCGTCGCGTCGTGCCGTCTCGCCGAGTCGGTGCAGGAGCTTGCCGTACGTCGTGAGCGCGCGAGCACCGTCGGGATCGACGGAATTCGCGACCTCGAGCGTCGTCGAGATCTGCGCGAGCACGCGAGCTGCACCCGCGAGATCATCGCTCTCGATCAGCGCCTCGGCGTGCCACTTCGCGAACTCGACGAGACGCGGATCGCCGGCGCCCGCGACACGTTGCGCGATCGCGTAGGCGTCGGCCGACAGCGCGAGCGCTGCGGAGGCGTCCTCGCGTGGCCCGTCGTTCATGCTGCGGTAATGGTGCGCGACCGCGATGCCGAGCATGCACCGCGCGAACTCGACCGTGTCGCGGCCGAGCGCGGTCTCGCAGGCGCTCATCGCGTTGCGCGCGGCGACGATCGCGCCGTCGAGGTCACCGGTGGCGAGCGCATCGGTGGACTCGTCGCGGAACGTCTCCCAGGTCATGCCTGCGATCGTAACCGCGTTGCTTCCGCCATCGCGCTCGCCGCGGCGTCCGGCGAATCGAGTCCCGTGTAGATCGCGGCCAGCTTCTCGTAGAGATCCGCCTGGAGCATCGGAAAGCTCTTCACGCGATAGATCATCTTGCGATACTGGCGCTCGAGCGTCCTGTCCTCGCGGAGCATGCGCTCGATCGCGCCGAACGGTGCCATCGCCATCGGCAGCAGCTCCTCGGTCGGGTTCTCGAGGAAGTAGTTGTCGAGCGCGTCGTTGCAGTGCTCGACCGCCGCGACCGGGTCGGCCAGCTCGTCGCGGCGGATGAGCGCCATCGAGTAGCAATAGGCGCCACTGCGAAACGGCTCGGCCTCGAGCTCCACGAAGCGCGCGAGGAGCGCGAGGACCTTCGGCCAGTCTTTCGCGTCCTGGGCGGCCTGGAGCTCGGTCTGTAGCGTCTCGAGCTCGCTCATGCCGACACCGTATCCTGCCAATTGACGCGATGGGCCTTGCCTTTCGAACCTTCGTCGGGCAGATTCTGTCGCCACTTGAGGGCCCATAGCTCAGTGGTAGAGCACCGGCCTTTTAAGCCGAGGGTCGATGGTTCGATCCCATCTGGGCTCACCCTGAATTTGAAAATCTGACCCCGTCGTCCAGAGGCCTAGGACACCCGCCTTTCACGCAGGTAACACGGGTTCGAATCCCGTCGGGGTCGCCAAGGGGTCGCAAACCCGTCTCAGGTTTGCGGCCCCTACGTTTTGGTGCGTGCGAGCTCGCCACCCTTCCGTGTGCTCCCTTCGAACAGCTTGCGTGCGGCGACCAGGACCTTGTGCTGCGGGGGCTTCGGCGTCGCGGCGATCGCGGCGTCGAGAAACGGGATGCACACCGCACCCACCTTCTCGATCACCGCGAGCGCCTGGGGCACGGGCTTGGGTCGTTTGTCCCAGCGGACGATGTCGGCGACCATCGCCGCCGCGGTCTCGGCCGTCGGGATCAGATCCGCGAACCACCACGCCCCCCACAGGCCGGGTACCTGGACCGCACGTTTGTTGACGATGTCGGCGTTGAGTGCCGTGCCGAACGTGATCTCGCCGACCAGGCGCTGCCGCTGATCGGGCGTCATCACGGTGGCGATCTCGCGGTAGCCATCCCCCGCGCGCAGGCTGCAGCCGGCGCCGAAGAAGCCGCACGCGCACGCGAGCGCGAAGTATTGCGCATCGCGGTCGCGCGCCCATGGACGAGCTGCGGATCCTCGACGAGTGCGGTCACCGGGTACCACCGCGAGCACTCTGGGTTTGATTCGCTCAGCAGACTGCGCCAGCAGTGAACGTGGTCCGCCCCCGAATCGGCGCGCTGTCGTCGCAGGTCGTCTCCTGGTGTAGGGTGTGGCGAGACATGGCCCGAACCGTCAAGTGCGCGAAGCTGCAACGAGACCTTCCGGCCATGCCGTACAAGCCGTTCAACGACGCGCTCGGCGACAGGATCTTCAACGAGATCTCGATGGAAGCCTGGAAGCTCTGGATCGAGCACTCGAAGATGGTCGTCAACGAGTACCGGCTCGACCTGACACAGGCCGAGTCGCACAAGAAGCTCAAGGATCAGTGCGAGCAGTTCCTGTTCGGTGAAGGCGCCGCCCTGCCGCCCGACTTCGTGCAACCCGCCGCGAAGTAGATGCGGATCGCGCTGCTGTCCTGTTACGAGCTCGGCCATCAGCCACATGGGCTCGCGATGCCGGTCGCATTCCTCGAGCGCGCCGGGTATCAGCCGGTCGCCCAGGACCTCGCGATCGAACGGCTCGACGAGGAGCTGATCCGCACCGCTGACTTCGTCGGGATCTCGGTGCCGATGCACACGGCGCTACGGCTCGGCGTCCGGGTCGCGGCTCGCGTGCGCGAGCTCAACCCGAGCGTGCACCTGTGCTTCTTCGGTCTGTATGCGCCACTCAACGAGGTGTACCTGCGCGCGAGCGGGGCGGACGCGGTCCTCGGTGGCGAGCACGAGGCCGAGCTGGTCGCGCTGATCGACCGGCTTCACACGGGAGCGCGCGATGGTGTCGTCCCACCGGTGACCCTCGCGAAGCTGGCGTTTCCACAGCCTCAACGCACGGGACTGCCGCAGATCGGCCGCTACGCCAAGCTGATCCGCGACGGCCGCGAGCATGTCGCCGGCTACACCGAGACGTCGCGTGGGTGCCTTCACCTGTGCCGCCACTGCCCGATTCCACCGGTGTACGGCGGCCGGTTCTTCGTCGTCAACGCCGCGATCGTTCTCGCCGACCTCGCGGTCCAGGTCGAGCAAGGCGCTGAACACGTCACGTTCGGTGACCCCGACTTCTTCAACGGACCGGGGCATGGCCTGGCGATCCTGCGTGAGCTGCATCGCCGCTGGCCGGCGCTCACCTTCGACGTGACGATCAAGATCAGTCACCTGATCGCGCACCGCGCGTTACTGGTAGAGCTTGCGTCGCTCGGCTGCGCGTTCGTCGTCAGCGCCGTCGAGTCGCTGGATGACGGCGTACTCGCACGCCTGGACAAGGGTCACACCCGTGCGGACTTCGAGCACGCCCTCGCCCTCATGAGGAGCGCCGGGCTCGTGTTGCGGCCGACGTTCGTTCCGTTCACGCCGTGGACGACGCTCGACCAGATCGCCGACCTGGTTGACTTCATCGCGGCTGAAGGTCTGATGGGGAACGTCGATCCGGTGCAGCTTTCGGTGCGGCTGCTGGTGCCCCCTGGCTCGCTGCTGCTCGGTGCCGAGACGCGCGATGCCTTCGGCGAGCTCGACAGCGCAGCGCTGTCCCATCAGTGGACGCATTCCGATCCACGCGTTGATCGGCTGCAGCAGGAGATCGCCGCGATCGCGGCTGATGCCGCCGATACCAAGCTCGACCAGGCCATCGTGTTCGCGAGGATCCGCGAGCTCGTGCACGCCGCATGCGGTCGTCACGTCGTGCACACGATCGCGAGCGCGCGACCGCCGGGCCCGCCGCCGCCGCGGCTGAGCGAGTCGTGGTTCTGTTGAAGTGAACCCCTCGCGAGCCAGTTTGGCTCGCTCGACACTCGACACCCGCTATAGAAGCGGCGCGATGGTGAACCGGAGCGCGAGTTCCGCGCGCCGAAGTGCTGCGATCACCGCCGCCGCTTGATCGCCCACAGCGAACACGAAGCCGAGATACATGTTGCCCTCGGTGTTGACGGCGACCGTTCTCCGTCGTGATCTGACGGTCGACCCGATCGCGTCGATCACGAGCGGCGCGCCAACTACCTGATCACGTGATCAGGAACGCTTGCGCCGAGACCGGCTCGGCGCGGGCTTGGGACGGTCGGGAT
>JAPLLF010000245.1 GCA_026387715.1 Pseudomonadota bacterium | reverse complement strand
CGTCGCCGACGCGTGCCGCCGGCTGTTCGCCAACGACGGCGACGCCGAGGTCGCGCTCGGCCGCTACACGGTCGCCCATCGCGTGCGTGCGCTCGCGGTGTTTCGCGGCGCGAAGCTCGTCGGTGCGGCGATGCACCGCCGGCTGTCGAAGCGACTCGCCGTGAAGAACCTCGCGGTCCGCGTGTCGGGCCCGACGGGCACCACCGCGCGTCAGGCCGGTGGGCTGCGCGCGTTCGCACGCTTCGTTCGTCCTCTGAGCGCCCGCTAGCGCTGGCGTTCCACCCGTCGCTGCTATAGTCGACGCGTGTACATCCTTCTGGCGATCGCCTCGCTGGCGTTCCTGATCGTCGTCCACGAGGGTGGCCACTACTTCGTCGCACGCTGGTGCAAGATGCGCATCGAGCGCTTCTCCATCGGCTTCGGCAAGGGGCTCCTCAAGTGGACGTCCCCCAAGACCGGCACGGTGTTCCAGCTCGCGCCGATCCCGTTCGGGGGCTTCGTCGAGATCAAGGGCATGAACATCGCGGAGGAGGTCGATCCGACCGACGCCTTCGCGTACCCGAACCGGCCCGCATGGCAGCGCTTCCTGACGATCTTCGCCGGCCCCGCGACCAACTACGTCTCGGCCGTGATCCTCGCGTTCGGCCTCTACTACTGCCACGGCAAGCCATCGACGAACTATCACGTCGCCAAGCTGATGGAGGGCTACGACGCCTACGGCAAGCTGCTGCCGGGCGATCGGATCGTCGCCGTCGATCACGCGGCGATGTACTCGCCCAGCTCGCTGCAGCTATCGGAGGCCGTCAACGCGCGTGGCGGTGCGCCGATGGTGATCACCGTCGCACGCGGGGTGCTCACCGTCGACGTGACGATCACGCCGAAGATCGCGACCGACGACAAGACCAAGCAGCCGATCATCAACGAGGCGACCAAGCAGCCGATCTACCGGCTCGGCATCCAGCAGGAGGCCGACGTCGCCCAGGTCGGCCTCGGCGAGGCGATCTCGAGCTCGCTGTACTACCCGGTCGTCCAGACCCAGGTCATCGGCAAGGGGCTCTACGACATCATCTTCGGCAGCGCCAAGGCCGATCCCGGCGGCCCCAAGCGCATCGTCGAGGAGTTCTCGTCGGCGTGGAAGGTCGGCTTCGTGCGCGGCATCGAGCTGCTCATGCTGCTCAGCGTCTACCTGGGCATGTTCAACCTGTTGCCGCTCCCTGCCCTCGACGGCGGCCGGCTGGTGTTCCTGCTCTACGAGATGGTCACGCGCCGGCGCGCGAACCCCAAGGTGGAGGCGACCGTCCACATGGCGGGGATCATGATCCTGGGTGTGGTGATGGTGCTCGTCACCCTCCACGACTTCCACGTGTTCTGAAGATCGCCCTGGCGCCCGCGCCGCGCGTGGCTACCATTTCTAGCCATGGCTCCACCCTTCACGCTGGTCGCCCGCTCCGAGCTCACGTCGGCCCCGAGCGGCAAGTCGACGCTATGGGCCTCGCTGCGGGTCGATCCGCAGGGTCGGGCCCTCGAGGCCGACCGCGCCCCGCTCGCGGTCGTCATGGTGATCGACACGTCGGGCTCGATGCAGGGCGATCCCCTGCACCACGTGGTGAAGGGCTGCGAGCTGCTCGCCAGCCTGCTCGGCGAGCGCGACCAGCTGGCGATCGTGTCGTTCGCCGATCACGCCGGCGTGCGCTGCGGCCTGACCACGACCGACGCCCCCGGGCGCGCCGCGATCGCGACGACCCTGCGCGGGATCACCGCGCATGGCTCGACGAACATGCACGGCGGCCTCGAGGTCGCCGCCGGCGTGCTGATGACGGCGCCCGCCGGGCTCCGGCGCGTGATGGTCGTGATGAGCGACGGCCAGCCCAACGTGGGCATCTCGTCGGCCGAGGGCCTCGCGCGCTACGTCGCCGGCCTCAAGCTCGCGACCTCGACGCTCGGGTTCGGGCTCCACCACGACGAGAACGTGCTCGACGCGATCGCGGTGGCCGGCAGCGGCCGCTACGCGTACATCCCCGATCCGATCATCGCGCGCGTCGAGCTCGCGCGGGCCGCCCTCGCGCACGGCGGCATCGTCGCCGACCAGCTCGAGCTCCGCATCAAGCTCGCCGACGGCGTCGAGCTCTTGCAGGTGTTGCCCGCGACCAAGCTGCGCCACGGCGGCAGCGGCGTCGCCGCGTCGCTCGGCGACGTCTTCATCGACGAGGGGCGCGTGCTGGCGATCGAGCTCGCGCTCGACCTCACGGCGACCGCGACCGGCCGGCTCGCCGAGATCTCCGTCGACGGCCGCGGCGCCGATGGCAAGCCGCACCACGTGGCGCAGACCCTCGCGATCGACATCCGCACCGGGCCGCCGGGGATCGACCGCGACGCGCAGCGGGACGTCATCGGGGTCCAGGCCGAGGCCTCGCGCCACGAGGCGCGCCTCCAGGCCGATCGGGGCGCCCACCCCGCGGCGGCCGCGCTCCTGCAGGCGCTGGTCGAGCGGATCGGCAAGCTCGACGGCTTCGTGAAGAACGACGGCTCGCCGATCGCGGAGCTCTACGAGCAGCTCGTCGACGAGGTCGCGAACTACTCGCGCAAGAGCACCGCGCAGGAGTACGCGCACCAGCGCAAGGCCGCCACCGCGGTGCGCGCGGTGGGCACGGTGATGCCGTCGAAGCTCCAGCGCGCCGTGCCCGCGATCCGCGCGCGGCTCGTCGGCATGAACCACGTCGTCGCGGGGCAGCAGTTCGAGCTGTTCGACGAGACCGTCGTCGGCCGCGGCTCGAGCAACGACATCTTCATCGCGAACGCGTCGCTGTCGCGGCGCCACGGCCGGATCCTGTTCATCACCGATCACTACGTGATCCAGGACCTGGGCGCGACCAACGGCACCCTCGTCAACGGCCAGCTGATCACGTCGGCCGTGCTCGCCGACGGCGACGAGATCACGTTCGGCGACGTGCAGCTGCGCTTCGAGCTGCTCTAGCTGGTGCTACGTTTCGAGCGTGCCACTGCCGAGCGAGGCCATCGACCAGCTGCTCGACCGCATCTCGACCGATGCGGGCGTCTACCTGTTCAAGGACGCCAAGGGCACGGTGATCTACGTCGGCAAGGCGCAGAACCTCCGGGTCCGCGTGCGGCAGTACTTCCGCGAGGGCGGCGACGAGCGGTTCTTCGTCGCGGCGGGCTTCCTCGCGCGGCTGGTCGACGACATCGAGACGATCGTGGTGTCGTCGTCGAAGGAGGCGCTGCTCCTCGAGAACCACCTGATCAAGAAGCACCAGCCGCGCTTCAACGTGAAGCTGCGCGACGACAAGCAGTACCTCGTGCTGCGGCTCGTCGAGCCCAAGGCCGACGCCGCGGCGAAGCGCGATCGGTTCCCGCGCGTGCAGGTCGTGCGCAACATCCGCGACGACGACGCGAGCTACTTCGGGCCGTATCACTCCGCGACCAGCGCGCGAGACGCTGCGCACGCTCAACCGGCACTTCCAGCTGCGCACGTGCACCGACCACGTGCTCGAGTCGCGCGGTCGCCCGTGCCTGCAGTACCAGATCAAGCGCTGCGCCGCGCCGTGCGCGCTGGCCGTCGGCACGGAGTACGCCGAGCAGGTCGGCGACGTGAAGCTGTTCCTCGGCGGCAAGTCCGCCGAGCTCGTCGATCGGCTGCGCGCGCGCATGCACGCCCAGGCCGAGCACGAGCAGTTCGAGACCGCCGCGATCACGCGCGACTCGATCGACGCCGTCGAGCGCACGCTCGCGAAGCAGCACGTCGTGCAGGACGACTTCGTCGATCAGGACGTGTGGGGCCTGTTCCGCGAGGCCGACGCCGTCGAGGTCGTCGTGCTGTTCATCCGCGCCGGCAAGCTCGTCGGCCGGCGCGCGTTCCACCAGAAGGACCAGGAGCTGCCCGACGCCGCGGTGATCGCCGAGCACGTGCAGCAGTACTACGCGACCGGCACGTTCATTCCCGACGAGGTCGTCGTCGGGGTCGACCTCGAGGCGAGCGACACGCTCGCCGAGTGGCTCGGCACCGCCCGCGGCAAGAAGGTCCAGATCGCCCAGCCACGCCGCGGCACGCGCGTGCGCCTGATCGAGCTCGCCGATCGCAACGCCGCCGCGTCTGCCGTGTCGCGCCGCGGCACCGGCGCCGATGCCGACGAGCTGCTCGCCAAGGTCGCCAAGCGGCTCGAGCTCCCGCGACCACCGCGGCGCATCGAGTGCTTCGACATCGCCCACATCCAGGGCCGCGAGACCGTCGCCTCGATGGTCACGTTCATCGACGGCGTGCCGAACCGCGCGCTCTACCGCAAGTTCAAGATCCGCAGCGTGGAGAACAACGACTTCGCGTCGATGTACGAGGTGCTGACCCGCCGGTTTCGTCGCCACACCGCGGCCACGACCGCGGGGCCACCGACGACGACCGCCCCGACCGACGCGTGGGCGCTGCCCGATCTGCTCGTCATCGACGGCGGCAAGGGCCAGCTCGGCATGGCCGTCGCGGCGCTCGACGATCTCGGCGTCCAGATGGGCGGCGAGGGCGTCGAGGTCATCGGCCTCGCCAAGGAGCGCGACCTCGAGGCCGGCACCGCGCCCGATCGCATCTACCGCCGCAACGTCAAGGACTCGATCGCGCTGCGCCAGAACTCGCCCGAGCTGTTCGTGCTCGCGCGCATCCGCGACGAAGCGCACCGGTTCGCCAACACGTTCCATCGCGAGCGGCGCTCCAAGGCGACCTTGCGCTCCGAGCTCGACGACATCCCGAGCATCGGGCCGGGGCGGCGCAAGTCGCTGCTCAAGGCGTTCGGCAGCGTGCGCGACGTGCGGCGCGCCTCCGTCGACGACCTCGCCAGGGTCGCCGGCATGACCCGCAAGGCGGCCGAGGAGATCGCCGCCTACTTCGCGTCGCTGGGAGGCGAGCCCGCCGACGGAGACGCGGACGCGGAGCCCGTCACTTCGTGATCGGGAAGCCGCGATCGCGCATCAGCGCGTTGGTGTCGACGTCGCGGCCGCGGAACTTCCTGAACGCCTCCTCGGGAGGGATCGAGTTGCCGACGCTCATGATCGTCTCGAGCAGCCGCTTCGCCGTCGCCTTGTCGTAGAAGCCGTCCTTGCTCTCGGCGAACGCCTCGGCGGCGTCGGCGGTCAGCGTGTCGGCCCAGACGTAGCTGTAGTAGCCGGCGGCGTAGCCGTCGCCGGAGAACACGTGCCCGAACTGCGGCGGCCGGTGCCGCATGACGATCTCGGGCGGACACCCGATCTCCTTGAGCACGCTCGCCTCGAACGCGATCGGATCGATCTTCGCGGTCGCGGCCATGTGGATCCGCAGGTCGTAGATCGCGCACGACAAGAGCTCGGCGGTCTTGAACCCGCTGTTGAACGTCTTGGCCTTCTCGATCTTCGCGCGCAGCTCCTTGGGCAGCGGCTTGCCCGTCTTGTGGTGGAGCGCGAACTTCTCGAGGATCTGCGACGTGCCGAACCAGTGCTCGTTGAGCTGGCTCGGGAACTCGACGAAGTCGCGCAGCGTGCGGGTGCCCGCCAGCGACGGGAAGCGGACCGCCGAGAGCAGCCCGTGCAGCGCGTGGCCGAACTCGTGGAACAGCGTCCGCGCGTCCTCGAACGAGATCAGCACCGGCGCGCCCGCCTTGCCCTTCACGAAGTTGGCGTTGTTGGACACGATGGGCGTCTGGACGCCGAAGTACGACTCCTGCGCGCGCAGCTCGTTCATCCACGCGCCCGAGCGCTTGCCCTCGCGCGCGAACGGATCGAAGAACCAGATGCCGACGCGCGCCTTGTCCTTCGTCACCTCGTAGACGGTGACGTCCGGGTGATAGACGGGGACGCCGCTCGTGATCCGCGTGAACACGAGGCCGTAGAGCTGGTTGGCCGCCCAGAACATGCCCTCCCGCATCTTGTCGAGCTGGAGGTATTGCTTGATCTCGTTCTCGTCGAGATCGAACTTCGCCTTGCGGACCTTCTCCGCGTAGTAGCGATAGTCCCACGGCGCGATCTTGAAGCTGGCCTTGCCCTTCTGCTCGGCGTCGACGAGCGCCTGCATGTCGGCCACCTCCTCGTGCACGCGCGCCGCCGACGCCTTCCACCCCGACATCATCAGCGCCAGCGCGCGCTCGGGCGTCTTGGCCATCTTGTCGTCGAGCATCCAGTGCGCGAAGCTCGGGAACCCGAGGAGCTTGGCCTTCTCGGTGCGGAGCGCGAGCAGCTCGGTGATCACCGGCCGGTTGTCGTGCGCCCCGGCGGTCTCGCCGCGCCCGACGAACATCCGCCAGACCTGCTCGCGCAGATCGCGCCGCGACGCGTAGGTCAGGAACGGCTCGACCGCCGACCGCGTGTTCGCGACCTTGTCGAGCTTGGCCATCGCCGGCGGCAGCCCGGCGCGATCGGCGTCGGTCGCGAGCGTGACGGCCTGGCCCTCCTCGTCCGCGAGCTGGTTCTGTCCGAACGTCGTGTACAGGGAGGCGAGCCGCTTGTTGATCGCCGCGAGCCGCGTCTTGTTCGGCCTGGACAGGGCCGCGCCGTAGCGCGCGAAGTTCTGGTAGCTCAGCTCGAGCAGGCGCTGCTCGTCGGGCGCGCGCTTGAGCTTCTGCGCGCGCACGGCCGCGATCCGGTCGAACAGCGCCTGGTTCTGGATCTGCTCGTCGGAGAACGCCGCGAGCACCGGCGCGAGCTTGGTCTCGACGGCCTGCATCGCCTTGTCGTTGAGCGTCGACGTGTGGATGTCGAACACCGTCGAGGCGCGGTTGAACGCGCGCCCGGCCGTCTCGAGCGGGACGATCGTGTTGGCGAAGTTGGCCGCGTCCTTCGTCGCCGTGATGCCCGCGAGCTCGCCGCGGAAGATATCCATTGCGTGGGTGAGGCCGGGCTCGATGTCGGTCGCCGCGATCCTGTCGAACGGCGGCGTCGCGTACGCGCCCGGCCACGGATCGAGCAACGGATCGGACGGCGCCATCATCTTCTTGGCGAGCGCCCGATGACCTTGCAGCGCGATGATCGCCGTCGCCGCGGCCGAGCCGCCGAGGAATGTTCTTCTCCGCATGGCACGAACGGTAGCCGACTCGTTAGAGTGCCGCCATGCGTCGCCTGGCGATCATCACCATCCTCCTGTGCCTGGGGATCACGCGGCCCGCCCGCGCCGACCTCGCGTCGAGCCTGTACGGGGACATCCACGATGTCGTCCAGGAGCTGATCGAGACCGAGGTCACGACGTCGGTCGTCGCCAAGCTCAAGGCGCGCAGCCCCGCGCTCGGGTTCTACATGCACGGCACGCTCGAGCGGCTCGCGTCGCCCTACTGGGGCAGCCTCGGGCGGACCCTCAAGGCCGACCTCACGGTGATGATCGCCGACTTCGTCTACTGGCACATGTCGGTCGGCGGCGGCGACGGCGACATCGTCAAGAGCGCCCAGCGGTTCTTCAACTGCTCCAACGGCGGTCCGGACCAGCTCAAGCCCGCGTGCCAGCGGTTGCTCGCCGCCGTCGTCGGCCAGAACCGACCGCTGCTGGAGGTCGAGTGTCGACGCGTCAAGCCCGACGCCGATCGCCGAATGGCCTGCGATGTCGCGCTCGCGACCTTGGCCGCGCTCGAGGGCCGCAAGGAGGTCCGCCACCACCTGACCGACGCGCTGACCGACGTCGTGCTCCAGGAGATCGGCAACGATCGCGGCCTCACCGAGCGCGCGCAGGACGTGCTGTCCCGCTGGCTCGAGCTCAAGAACGACATCCCCGTGCCGCTGTTCGAGGTGCTCGGCAACGCCGACGTCGGCGACCTGCTGGACGACGCGGAGATCGAGAAGCGGTGCGGCGCCGACAACGCGTGGCGGACGATGGCGGACTTCTTCAACGATCCGACGGTCGGGCCCGCGTGGGTGTGCTTCGCCGTGACCGCTCCCGCGCTCAAGAAGGCGCTCGAGATCGGCGTCACGATCCGGGAGAAGGACGCGACCCCCAAGGTGCTGCGCGACACGCTGAGCGCCGGCTACCTCAACGCGCACTTCGACTACTGGAAGGTCGAGACCGCGATCAAGGACCTCGACTTCGAGCGCGCCACCGAGGACGTCGTGGCCCGCGCGATCCTCGACATGGCGATGGACGAGAAGTGCCCGCAGCAGGGGACGCCGGCCGATCCGTCCCCCAGCCCCAGCCCCGACGTCGCAGCCCCGCTGCCGTGTCAGGGCGTGCGGCTCGCGCCTGGCGCCGCGATCAACATCTACTTCCTCAACCGCAACTACGTCGGCACGGTGAGCGCCACCGGCCAGATCGAGCTCAAGCCCGCGGCCACCAAGCTGTCGGCGCTGATGGCGAAGTACAACAAGGGCATGAAGCGGATCCGCGAGCTGCGCGCGCTCGTGCCCGCGCCCCTCAAGAAGTACGTGTTCTTCGCCGGTGAGGCGCTGCCGAACGCCAACAAGATGCTGCGCGCGGTCCACCAGATGGTGCGGCTGGTGACCGAGCTGCGCTCGCGCTGGTACCTGTGGCAGAGCGACGCCAAGCAGGCGTTCGAGGAGCTCGACGTCGCCGAGCTGCTCCGCGTCGCGCGCGCCTCGCTCGGCAAGCGCGCCGACAAGATCGAGGTCCTCGCGTTCCTCGACAAGCACGCGATCGGCGGGGCGTCGTCGATCGACATCGGCGACTGGTTTCGCTACGTCATGCGCGCCGACTTCCGCGCGCTCGCGATGGAGTCGCTCCGCGCGGCGCTCGATCTCAAGCTCGGGGACTCGAGCCGGCCGGCCGAGACGTTCTTCATGACGCTCGCGTCGTACCTGCTCGACGCCGGTGATGGCGTGGGCGAGGAGGTCGCGCGATCGGCGTTCAAGGCGTCGGCCAAGGAGCTGCTCCTGCAGTCGGCGACCCGGGGCGTCCCCCGCAGCGGCGATCGCGTGCGGCTGAGCTACCTGCCGCGCGTCGCGCTGAAGTTCGCGTTCAACGACGCGTACGCCGATACCGACAACGACACCAAGCGCACGGTCGTGTCCGCCGACTGGCCAACCGCGATGATCGCGATCACCGACTACATCGGCGTCGAGGGCTCGATCGCCGATCTCGTCGCGCCGCTGTCGGAGATGGCGCTCCGGCCCCCAGGGCAGTACGACAAGCAGGGCCTCGTGCTGCTCGACCTGGTCCGACCACGGGTCGGCATGTGGGTCGCCATGCCCGCGCTGTCGCGCCGCGTCGCGCTGACGATCGGTGCCGGCGCCCGCTTCCTCGATGCGACCCGCACCGATGATCGGCAGCCCAGCACACCCCTCCAGGCGCGCTACCGCGCCCACACCTCGTTCGCCTTCGACGCGGGCATCCAGTTCATTTTCTGACCGGCAGGACGAAAACTTCGGCATGCGTGTGCGCCCATGTAGGATAGCAATCGGGAGCACTGGACCTACATGTCAAAAAACCGAAGGATCCAAGAGACTTCCGTAGCGGGTGATCGGACCGAAAAGAACGTCGTCCCGCGCGCGCCGAAGCGCAGCAAGGGCAGCGCAAGCACCGATCGCCGAACCGATCGTCGAACGCGGGAGGTCATCGGGGTCGTGGCGCTGGGCGCCGCGCTGTTCCTCGTGATCGCGATGGTCTCGCTCCAGGCAGGCAAGCTCATCATGGGCCCGTTCGGGCGTACCACCGCCAGCCTGTGCTACGGGCTCGCCGGCATGGGCGGCTACGTGCTGATCACGCTCGGCGCGGTCACCGCGGTGCGCGCGCTCATCGATCGCGCGCCGATCATGCCCCGGTCGATCGCGATCGGCGTCATGATCGGGGTCGCGTCGCTCGCCACCCTCGCGCACCTCGCGTTCGCCACGTATCGCGTCGCGGGCTACGGCCCGGGTGGCGCGATCGGTGCGCACCTCGCCGAGATCCTGCGCGCGCTGATCTCGACCGCCGGGACCGCCCTGCTCGCCTGCATCGGCCTCGTGATCGCGATCGTCGTCGCCACCCCGCTGCGCATGCGCGAGGTGCTGTTCGCGATCGGCCGTGGGCTGCTCACCGTCGGGCGCGGGTTCCGCACCGTGGGCGCCGCGGTCATGCACTTCTGGGGCGACGTGTTCCGCGCGATCCTCCCCGAGCGGCGCGAGGACGACGACGACGAGGACGACGACGAAGACGACGACGACGAGGACGAGGACGACGACCGGATCCCGCAGGACATCATGGAGGTCAGCTCGACCGATCACACGGTCGACCCCGTGATCATCGAGCGCGCGGCGCCGGACAAGAAGCCGCGCAAGAAGCCCGCGATCGTCGTCGAGGACGCCACCGAGCTGCCGCTCGCCGCGGAGACCATCGCGCTCGAGGAGGCTCCCAAGAAGAAGGTCCGCACGCGGTTCCCGAGCGGCACGCAGACCGATCCGTCCGACGAGGAGACCCCGGTGCCCGCGGCCGAGCCGATCGCGCTCGCCCCGGTCCCGGCGCCCGCCGCGAACGGCCAGCCCATGATCGTCGAGTCGCGGTTCAAGCACGCCGACAAGGCCTCGATGGCCGAGAAGGAGAAGGCCGCCGAGGCCGACCGCCGCTCGTTCATCAAGATCGGCGACGGCGACTACCAGCTGCCGTCGATCCAGCTGCTCAACTACGAGGCCAACAACAACACGATCGATCGCAGCGCGATGCTCGAGCTGTCGGCCAAGCTCACCCAGACGCTCGAGAACTACAGCGTGAAGGGCGACGTCGTCGCGATCCGCCCCGGGCCGGTCGTCACGATGTACGAGTTCGCGCCCGCCCCCGGCACGCGCGTGAACAAGATCGTCAACCTGACGGACGACCTCGCGCTGTCGCTCGAGGCCCTGCGCGTGCGCATCGTCGCGCCGATCCCCGGCAAGGCGGCGGTCGGCATCGAGGTCCCGAACAAGACGCGCGAGAAGGTCTTCCTCAAGGAGATCCTCGCCGACGAGTCGTTCACCAAGGGCAAGTGGAAGCTGCCGATGGCGATCGGCAAGGACATCGAGGGCGGCCCGTCGATCGTCGACCTCGCGAAGATGCCGCACCTCCTCGTCGCCGGCACCACCGGCTCCGGCAAGTCCGTCGCCGTCAACGCCATGATCACCTCGCTGCTCTATCACTGCAGCCCCGAGGACGTGCGGATGATCATGGTCGACCCCAAGATGCTCGAGCTCTCGATCTACGAGGGCGTGCCGCACCTCCTGCTCCCCGTGGTCACCGATCCCAAGAAGGCGAACCTGGCCCTGCGGTGGGCCGTCGAGGAGATGGAGCGTCGCTACGACCTGCTCGCGACCGCCGGCGTGCGCGACATCGCGTCCTACAACGACAAGATCGGCACGGCGGCCGCCAAGCTCGAGGCCGACAAGCTGCGCGCGGCCGCCGAGGCCGCCGCGGCCGCGCTCGAGGACGACATCGAGAAGGCCGTGTCGGCCGACACCGAGGAGGAGGCCGACGCTCGCGAGAAGATCGTGTCCGCCCCGGCGCATCGGCTGCCCTACATCGTCGTCGTGATCGACGAGTTCGCCGACCTCATGATGTGCGCGCCCAAGGAGGTCGAGACCTCGGTCGCGCGCATCGCGCAGAAGGCGCGCGCCGCCGGCATCCACATGATCCTCGCGACCCAGCGGCCGTCGGTCGACGTCATCACCGGCCTCATCAAGGCGAACTTCCCGTCGCGCATCGCCTTCCACGTGACGTCGAAGATCGACTCGCGGACGATCCTCGACCAGAACGGCGCCGAGGCGCTGCTCGGCGCCGGTGACATGCTGTTCTCCGATCGCGGCGCGCAGCCGTCGCGCTTCCACGGCTGCTACGTCGACGAGACCGAGATCCACCGCGTCGTCGAGTTCCTCAAGACGCAGGGCCGCCCGGTCTACAACATGGACATCCTCAAGCCGCGCGACGAGGAGGGCGAGGGCGGCGAGAGCGGCTCGCAGATGCCGCAGGGCAAGTCCGACGACGATATGTACGACAAGGCGGTCTACATCGTCACGACCACGCGCAACGCGTCGATCTCGTGGGTCCAGCGCCAGCTGCGCATCGGCTACAACCGCGCCGCGCGGCTCGTCGAGGAGATGGAGAAGCAGGGCGTCGTCAGCGGCCCCGATCATACGAACAAGCGCGAAGTCCTGGTCGCCGGGTCCTGATACGCTCCGCCTGGTGCGGGCGACCTGGTGCACGGACCTCCACCTCAACTTCCTGCGCCCGCACGCGCTCCGCGCGTTCTACGACACGGTGGCGGCCGAGCGCCCCGACCTCGTGCTGCTGTCCGGCGACATCGGCGAGAGCGACTCGGTCGTGCAGTTCGTCGACGAGATCGCCGAGGCCGCGCGCTGCGAGGTCTACTTCGTGCTCGGCAACCACGACTACTACCGCTCCGGGATCCGGATCGTGCGCGAGGCGGTGCAGCGCGCGCCGCGCCGCGCGCGCTGGCTACCGGCGCTCGAGCCCGTCCGGCTCAGCGACCGCGTCGTGCTCGTCGGCGTCGACGGCTGGGGCGACGCGCGGTGCGGCGACCTCGACTCCAAGGTGCTGCTGTCGGACTGGCAGCTGATCGAGGACTTCCGCAAGGCGCGCACCGATCGCGACGCGCGCAACGAGACGCTCCAGCGGCTCGGCGCGAACGAGGCGCGCACCCTCGCCGCCCTGCTCGCGCGCGCACCCGCCACCGAGCAGCTGCTCGTGCTCACCCACGTGCCGCCGTTCCCGCAGGCGTGCTGGCACGCCGGCGCGCAGAGCGACGCGCAGTGGCTCCCGTGGTTCACGTGCATCGCGACCGGCGAGGTGCTCGCCGCGCACGCCGCGAAGCATCCGGACACCCGCATCACGGTGCTGTGCGGTCACACCCACGGCCACGGGGTGTACGAGGCGGCGCCGAACCTCGAGGTCCGGACCGGCGGCTGGCCCACCGGCGTCGAGGGGTACGGCAACCCGATCGTGCAGGCTACGCTCGAGCTTTGACCCGCGCGCGCCAGTTCAACACCGGCTGCTCGACGAGGTAGTACGAGGCGCAGGCCGCGATCACCGACAGCACGATGCTGAGCGGGAAGACGGTCATCCAGCTCGGGTTCGGCCGGTTGACGAACGGCTGTTGCCACAGGTAGAGCGAGTAGCTCAGCGTGCCGATCCACACCAGCGGCGTGCGCTCGAGGAAGCGGCCCATCGGGCTCGTCGGGTTCGAGATCACGCGATGCATCCACATCGCGTAGAGCACGTTGAGCAGCGAGATGATCGGGGCCGCCAGCGTCGGCCGAGCGACGGTCGCGATGAACAGGACGCTGATCCCGACGACGGCCACGTACAGCAGCGGCGAGCGGACGAGCCTCATGTAGGTCGGGTTGGCCTCGAGCCGGTCGCGCAGGAGCGCGAGCAGGCAGCCGATCGCGAGCGCATCGAACACGAACGGGAACCCGTGCTCCTCGATGTCGCCCAGGTCGTCGAACACCCGGTTGCCGAGGAAGCGCACGAGCAACGCGATCACCACCGCCGCGCCCGCGATCGTGATCCACCGCTTGCGCGACGGCGAGGCGAGCACCATCGCGAGCGGCCACAGCAAATAGAACTGCTCCTCGACCGCGAGCGACCACAGGTGGCCGACCCACCACGACTCGGGGGTGATGAAGTTCATCAGGTAGGTCGCCGCGATGACGAGCTCGCTCCACGGCACCGCGATGACGCCGAGCGCGATGAGCGCCGTCATGACCCCGACGTAGGTGAAGAACGCCGGAAAGATCCGGAACACGCGGCGGGCGAAGAACCCGCGCAGCGAGATCCGGCCGTGCTTGGCATGCTCCCGCAGGAGCAACGTCGTGATCAGGAAGCCCGAGAGGATGAAGAACGCATGGACGCCGAGGGTACCGGCGTAGCGGAGCGGCACGATGTCGGGCAGCGGGGGCGTCCCCTGCAAGTGCCCGACGAACACCAGGCCGATCGCGAGGGCGCGGATGCCATCGAGCGTCGGGATGCGTCCGGGTGAGTCCTTCGGCATGTGGGTCTCTACAGGTGACCCACCTACTATCCCCCTCTCGGGGACAAGGCGCTACGCGAGGCCGGCTTGTTCGGCGACTTCGGCGGCGAAGTCGTGCTTCTTCTTCTCGAGGCCCTCACCGAGCTCGAAGCGCGTGAACCGGCGGATCTTGATGTTCTCGCCGATCTTCGCGATCAGCTCCTGCTGGACCTGATTCATCGTCTTGTCGGGATCCTTGACCCACGACTGATCGAGGAGACAGATCTCCTTCGACCACTTCGTGATCTGACCCTCGATGATCTTCGCCAGGATGTTCTCCGGCTTGTTCGCGTTCTTCGGATCTTCCTTGGCCTTCGCGATGAGAACTTCCTTCTCCTTCGCGGCGACGACGGGATCGATCTCCTCGGTGCGCACGAACAGCGGGTTCATCGCGGCGATCTGCATCGCGACGTCGCGGCAGAAGCCCTGGAAGTCGTCGCCACGCGCGACGAAGTCGGTCTCGCAGTTGACCTCGACGAGCACGCCGATGCGCCCACCCGCGTGGATGTACGACATCACGGCGCCCTCGGTGGCCTCGCGGCCGGCCTTCTTGGCAGCCTTCGCGAGGCCCTTCGCGCGCAGGAAGTCGATCGCCTTGTCCATGTCGGCGCCCGACTCGGTGAGCGCCTTCTTACAATCTGCCATCCCCGCGCCGGTACGCTCGCGGAGGTCCTTGATCATGGTTGCGGTGACTTCAGACACGACTAGGGCTCCTGGTCGGGGGAGGCCGACGCCTCGGGGTTGAACATCGAACCACCCGTCGACATCTCGACGCGCGGGCCATCGCCGCCCGACGAGACGTGGATGATCTTCTCGCCGACATCTTCACGCTCGGCACCCTTGTGACGCGCGGTCTCCTTGTAGACCTTCGCGCCGATGATCGCCGCGTCGGCGATGCGCGCCGCGAACAGCTTGATCGCGCGGATCGCGTCGTCGTTGCCGGGGATCACGTAGTCGATCTGGTCGGGGTCGCAGTTCGTGTCGGTGATCGCGACCACCGGGATCTCGAGCTTGCGCGCCTCGTCGACGGCGATGTGCTCCTTGTGCGGGTCGATGACGAACAGCATGCCCGGCACCTTCGCGAGGCCCTTGATGCCGCCGAGCGACTTCATCAGCTTGTCGCGGTCGCGGCGGATCATGACCTGCTCGCGCTTGGTGAGGGCGAACAGCGTGCCGTCCTCTTCCATCTTCTCGAGGCCGCGGAGGCGCTCGAGCGAGCCCTTCACGGTCTTGAAGTTGGTGAGCGTGCCGCCGAGCCAGCGCTGCGTCACGTAGTGCTGACCCGAGCGGGTCGCCTCTTCGACGATGACGTCCTGCGCCTGCTTCTTGGTGCCGACGAACAGGATGGTGTCGCCACGCGACGTCACGTCGACGATCGCGTTGAACGCCGACTTGAACAGCTTCACCGTGTGCTGCAGGTCGATGATGTGGATGCCGTTGCGGGCACCGAAGATGTACTGCTTCATCTTCGGGTTCCACCGGCCGGTGTTGTGCCCGAAGTGAACGCCTGCCTCGAGCAACGCCCGCATGCTGATCGGGTTCGTTGCTGTCGCTTCTGCCATCGTTTCCATTGTCAGATCCTTGTCGTTTCGAGCCGCCGACACCGTCGTCGAGCATGGGAAGCACCCCGTTTGAAGGAGATGCCACGCCCCGAGCTCTCGGATGTCGTGTGAATTCCTCGAAGACGATTCTTCGAGGTGCGCCGGATCTAGCACGTGGGCGCGCCACACGGCAAGTGCCGGCGGCGCCCACGATCTCAAGGATCCTTGCGACTTAGAGGTACTGGTAGCCGAACAGAACCGCGAACCCGTTGAGCTGGTAGCTGACCTTGCCCAGCGCGCCGAGGTCGTCCTCGCCGTAGAACCCCGGCGTGTACTCCGCGGAGACGTTGAGCGAGTTCCTGAACTGCTTCCAGAACGTGTAGCCGGCCCGCAGATCGAGCGAGACGCCGGTCGGATCGTTGATGCTGTCGCCGGTGTCGCCGAAGTCGTTCGTGTACGACGTGTGGGCGATCGCGTAGCCGATGCCGCCGCCCACCCAGAGGTTCTGGTTGACCCAGTACTGCACGCTGGGTCCGGCGAAGATCGCCGAGTCGGTGTACCTGCCACCCTGCCCGTCGTTGGCGTCGTAGGTGTAGTTCACCGACGCGATCCGGAGGGTGATGGCGAGGTTCGGCGAGACGAACCCGCCGATGCCGATGTTGCCCCCGAGCGCGGCGCGGCTATCGCTCGAGGTGCTATCCCCACCGAGGCCACCGGTCTTGGTGGATCGCGCCACCATGGTGCCGAACCCGAGGTTGCCCTCGAGAAGGTGAGCCCGTTGTGGAACATCCACGGGTCTTGCGGTTGGTTGTACATCCCACCACCCGCGGGCTGCGCGGCAGCGATCGACGGGGCGAGGACAGCGGCAGCCACTACGAATAATCGTTTCATTGAGACCTCCAGACGACCAGGTCCGAAGATACACGGGAACCCGCACCCCGCTCCACGAACCAACGGCTTTTGTGAGTGATGTCTGCGACATGTGCGACCTCGCACGGGTGTGGTAACGCTCGGTCCCACATGCGCAATGCCCTCGTCTCCTTCGCCCTCCTCGCGGCCTGTGGCGGCACCAAGCCGACCACCACGATGCCGCCCGACAAAGATCCGGTCGTGACGGACGAGCCAGACGGAAAGCCCAAGGAGCCCAAGGAGCCCAAGGACCACACCACGCCGCCGGCGCCGACCAAGCCCGTCACGAGCAAGGCGCTCGCGCAGCTCGGGCTCGATCCCGCGGCGCTCGACCGCAGCGCCGATCCCTGCAACGACTTCTATCAGTTCGCGTGCGGCGGCTGGATGAAGACGACCGAGATCCCCGCGGACAAGCCGCTGGCGATGCGCAGCTTCGTCTCGATCGAGGATCGCAACTCCGAGTACGAGAAGGGGATCCTCGAGGCGCTCCGCCAGAAGGCCGACGACCCGGTCGGCAAGCAGCTCGCGGCGTTCTACGGCAGCTGCATGGACGAGGCGACGATCGACAAGGCGGGCCTCCGCCCGTTCGCGCCGTTGATCGCCAAGATCGCCAAGGTCACCGACGCCAGGTCGCTGTCGGCGGCGATCTCGTACTTCCACGCGATGGGATGGAACCTGCTGTTCCGGCTCGCGCCGACGCAGGACTCGGCCGACGCGCGCAACGTGATCGCCGATCTCGAGCAGGGCGGCCTCGGGCTCCCCGATCGTGACTACTATCTCAACGACGACGCGCAGACCAAGGGCCTGCGGGCGGCCTACGAGGCGCACGTCGCGACGATGCTCGAGCAGATGGGCCGCGCGCCGGCCGTCGCCAAGACCGAGGCCGCCGCGATCCTCGCGCTCGAGACCGGGCTCGCGAAGGTCAGCAAGGACAAGGTCGCGCGGCGCGATCCCAAGGGCATGTACAACAAGATGACGGTCGCCGACGTCTCCAAGAAGATGCCGAAGTTCGACTGGACGTCGTACTGGAAGACCGTCGGGCTCGCGAGCGTCAAGGACCTCACCGTCGGATCGCCGGACTTCCTCGCCGGGGCCGACGCGCTGATCGCCGCGACCAAGCCCGAGGTGTGGCGCGCATACCTGACGTTCCACGTCGCGACGCGGATCGCGGCGCTCGCGCCGAAGGCGTTCGAGGAGGCCAACTTCAAGTTCGCGTCCGTGCTCGTCGGCATGTCGCAGATGGAGCCGCGGTGGAAGCGGTGCGCGGCGCAGACCGACGGCGCGCTCGGTGACCTGCTCGGGCAGGTGTTCGTGCGCGATCGGTTCCCGGGCGCGAGCAAGACGGCCGCCGAGGCGCAGGTCGCCGCGATCACGCAGGCGATGCGCGACAACCTCGCGGCGCTGCCGTGGATGGACGCGCAGACCAAGGTGAAGGCC
>JAPLLF010000256.1 GCA_026387715.1 Pseudomonadota bacterium | reverse complement strand
AGCGAGGGGAGGAGCGGGAGCCGCAACGGACGCCCCTGGCTGTTGCCGGGCGTGTACAGCGCGACGTCGATCCGGGCGCGCAGCGCGGCCCGGCGCGCGGGGTCGGGCTGCGTGGGGTCGCGCCACCAGGCATCGCTCGCGTACCGCGCGAGGTCGCCCTTGCGATCGAGGAGCAGCGCGGACACGCCGCGCTCGAGCAGCTGCTCGATGACGTGCAGCGCCGCCGTGGTCTTGCCGCTGCCGGTGCCGCCGAGGAACGTCATGTGCGTCTTGACCTGCTCGAGCGCGATGAACTGCGGATCCGCGCGCATCGAGGTCGTCACGCCGAGCCGGATCTGCGACGGATCGGCCGCGGCGATCGCGGCCTCGATCCGCTGGGGAATCGGCGGAATACTCGTCAGCGGTGGCAGGTGATCACCGCCCGCGGGGAGCGTGGGTCGTGCGCCGAGCTCGGGGGCCACGGTCGAGAGCGGCAGCGGCGGAGCGAGGGCCGGGGTGGGGAGCTGGTCGAGATCGAGGATCGCGCGGACGAACGACAGCTGGGTGCTCGGACGGTTCGCGGCGCGCCAGGCGGTGAACCCCGGCGGGTTCGTCGCGATCAGGCTGCGGAGCGCCGCGACGGTTCGCAGCTCGGCTTCCTGGAGGACGACCGGGCGTCCGCCTGCCTGGATGAACTGAACGGCAGGATGCTGGTCGCGCCGAGCGTCCGGAGGGCCGCCAGCTGTCGACCGAGGTGCCCACCTTGCGCGCCGCGGTTGCAGACCGCGATCACGCGCTTGCCGATCGTCGCGCCGCTCACGTGGAGCATGCCGTCGTCGCGTTCGCGGCGACAGGTCAGCTCGAGGCCCAGCTCGAGCGCCGCGCCGCGTAGCGCCTCCTCGACGAGGGACATCACGTCGGCGTCGTCGTCGGGTGGGGCGGCGGCGGCGATCCGGGCGTCGTTCCACGCGCGATCGATCGCGGGCTGCGCGAGCGTGGCTGGCGGTGGGGGTGGCGTGTTCAGATCCGCGAGCACGGACGGCGCAGGCCGCGTCGGCTCCGAGGCTTGCGGGCCCACGCCGACGAGCGTGTGCGCGTCGATGCACGCGGCGTGGTAGTCGCGGAACTTCGCGAGGCAATCGCGCGCGCGGTACTTGCTCACGGCCTCGACCTGCGCGGTCGTGAATGGAAACAGCGGCTCGTCCTCGCGCCACGCGACGTCGAATGTCGCGTACAGGTGCTCGAGCCGGCGCCCGAGCATCTGCTCGATCTCGTCGACCTGGCGCCGGCTCGTCAGCCGCACTGGTCCGGGTTCGTGTTCGAGGCGGTCGACCAGCGAGCGCGACAGCTTCGGGCGCACCGCGCTGTAGACGTCGTCGAGGCACGAGATCACGACGACCGCGGACGGGGTGGCGTCCGCGATCGCGCGCAGGCTGTCGAACGCCTGCTGGAGGCGGGTGACGGTCTGGCCGTCGGGCACGGTCTCCTCGATCTGATCGACGACGATCACGAGCGCCGCCATGTGCAGCTCGTACATGATCGTCGCCAGCTGCTGGATCGTCCGCAGCGGATCCTCGGGCTGCTCGCGCGGCGTCAACCCGCCGAGGAGCTTGCGATCGTAGGTCGTCAGCGACTCGCACCGCAGGAAGCGGATCACGCGGCGCTGCAGCGCGGGGTCCCGTCGCTGCAGGAGCAGGAGGGCATGGAGCAGATCGACCTCGAGGCGCTCGAGC
>JAPLLF010000689.1 GCA_026387715.1 Pseudomonadota bacterium | reverse complement strand
CGCGGTGTGGCCACGCAGGAACGATCCCGCGCGTCCCCGCCCGGGGGCATCGAGCGAGTAGCGGGTCACGCCCGGCTGCGCCGCGACGTCGCCACCCGCATCGTCGACCAGGTGCATCGTGTCGATCGGGTCGGTGCCGTCGCCGTGCACCTCGTAGAACTCGCCGAGCGGGTCCGCGTGCCGGCGGTTCGACATCGCGAGCATCGCCTCGTCGACGACGATCAACGCGACCTCGGCGTTCGCGACGGCCTTGCCCCCGCGCTGGACGTCGACCTCGAAGGTCGCCTCCGCGCCGGGCTGGACGACGGGCTGGGTCGGGTGCGCGGTCATCGTCAGGCGCGCGCTGTCGACGTCGATCTCGAGATCGATCGTGTCCTCCGCGTGCGCGGGCAGCGGTCCCGTTGTGGGCGGTCCGGCGCGCCGGGCCCAGCGATCGACGGTCACGCGGAGGTTCGGGACCTGCGCGGTGGTGATCGGCACGTCGACGATCGTCGACGCCGTGGACAGCTCGACGCGGTGCTGCGCGACCACGCCGTCGCGCGCGAACGACACGATCGCGATCGCCGGGAGCGTCCGCGAGCGGATCTCGACCTTGGCGACGTCGCCCGGGCGGTAGCTCGGCTTGTCGGTCGCGAGCACGAGGTCGTCTGCCATGGCGGCGGTGGTCGCGAGCTCCCGGCGAGGGAACCGGTACATCGCGCCGTTCGTTCGTGCGTCCGCGGCCATCGACGATCCGTGCGACCACCCCGTAGGTGAGGTCGGGGGCAGCGATCGCGATCGCGCAGCGAACCGGCTGCGTGGCGCTCGCGACTTTGCAGCGCTGGGTGTCCGCGACCGTCACGACGCCATCCTCGCCCTGGCGGACACCCTCGATGGTGACGTCGATCGCGACGTCGGGGACCAAGGTGCCGGCGATGTCGGTGACGACGAGCTCGAGCTCGCTCCCGGGGCCGTGCGCCCGGCGCATGCCGACGTAGTACGCGCTGGGGTGCACGAGGATCGCGCGCGACCTGGCAGTCGAGCCGTGGCGATCGACGTCGGTCACGCGCGCGCCGACCCGGAGCACCGCGGGTTCGCCGGACGGCAGCGCGGAGATCCCGAACACCGCGTCCGAGGTCGACGTCGCCGACAGCACGGTCGGGAGGGTGAGCCTGGTGCCATTGACTGGCGCGCGTCCCTCGGTGTCCAGCTGGGCGCGGGTGCGGATCGTGTCGAACGCGTAGCTGCTCCAGCCCGGTGGCTCGAAGCGCGCGCCGTCGAGCGTGGCGGTCCACTCGACCTCCGCTCCGCCGAGCCCGCCACCGCCGAAGTAACTCGCCTCGGCGCGCATCGCGATGCGCTCGCCGAGCACCAGCGGGGTCTCGCCACCGAACGCGCGATCCTCATCGAGCTCGACCGTGAAGATCGGCGTGCGGAACTCGGCGAGCTGGACCTCGTAGGCGTGGGTCGAGGGCGCGCCGCCGGGGAGCCTGGTCGTGAGGTGGAACGTCGCGCGCCCGAGCGCCGCGTTCGTCGGCGTGGCGACGGCGAGATCGAAGCCGCCGGTCGCGGTGAGCGGGGTGGTGCCGGCACCGAGTTGCGTGCCCGCGGCGTCCACGAGCGTGTAGGTGACCGCGCTGCCCGTGCGCGGCGTCGCGATGTCGGGATCGATGCCGTCGTGCGTCCACCGCACCCAGCCCTTCACGTAGGCCGTCTCGCCGGGGCGATACACGAAGCGATCACCGGTCGCGTACCAGTCGGCCAGCTCGTCGCGGTCCGTGCGCTCGGATCGGTCGATCGCGGTGAACACGGCGTCCGAGGGCGTGGTCACGAGCACGATCGCCCGACGCTCATCGTTGCCGCCGTCGGGCAGCGGCGGCAGCGGCGGCGCCAGCTCGAGGGTCGCGGCGCCCGCCACATCGGTCACCACCGGCGGGGGCACATCGGCGCGCCGCTCGACGACGAGCGAGGCCCGCGCCCCGGCGACCGGCGCGAGGAACGCGCGGTCGGGCGCGATGCTCGACGTCCACGCGTGGACGCGCTCGCGATCGACGCGCGCGGACACCGCGAGCCGGCTGACCTCGATCCACGCGGACAGGCGATCGTCGACGCGATCGTGCTTCGCGATCGGCGTGGCGCGCGCGATCGCGAGCACGTGGCCGGTGCCGGCGGCCGCCAGCGCGGGCCGGAGATCGATCCGCAGGTCGGCGCCGCCGCGCGCGCCGATCGGATACGTCCGGGGTCGTCGTGTTCACGCGGGCGGCTTCGCGGCGGGCTTCTTGTCCCGGTCCTCCCACGCGAGGTATGCGAAGTAGTCCTTCGGCTCGACCTTGCGCAGCTCGACCTCGACCTTCGCGACCGCCTCGGCCTCGAGCACCCACTGCGGGATCTGGAAGCGCGGATCGAGGATCACGAGGCCGCTGGTGTGCGCGGCGAACCGCGCGTCGCTGGTGTGCGGGGCCGTCGTCGTGAACGCCAGCCGCGTCGGTCCGGAGTACGGCTGCCCGAACGCATCTCGCAACGCCGGATCGATCGCGATGGTGAACGTCTGGCCGACCCGCGCGGGGATCGCCAGGCTCACGCGCGCGCCCGACGGCTTGCGGTCGCTGGATGGCGCGCCGTCGAGCCGGATCATCGACGCGCGCGCCGAGGTCTCGTCGACGGGGTGCGTGAGCTCGACGGTGACGACCTCGTCGGCGGGGCAGGTGACGCCGCGGAGCCTCGCGGTCGCCATCTCGCCGCACGACAGGCCCACCACCGTGAACGGGGTGGCCACCTCGAAGTGCGCGTCGCTGACGGCGGTCGTCGTGCGCGGCCCCTCGCGCGACGGCGCGCCGATCGACAGCGCGACGTGACCGGCGAGGCCGGCGGCCCACGGGACGTCCGGGGCGAGGATCAGGACGTTCGCACCGAGCGCGTCGAGATCGGCGATCGCCAGGCTGGGATTCTGCCGCCACAGGGCGATCGCCGCGTCGCGCGCGATCGGATGCACCTTGATCGGCTTGCGCTGCCGGGTCTCCACGACGACGAACGGCGCGATCGCGGCGGGATCGATCGGCTGGTCGAACCCGAGCGCGAGCGGCGCGTCTGGCCGCAGCACCTGGTAGCCGGCGGGAAACGTGGCCGCGAGCCTCACCGGCGCGGTCGTGAACTGTCCGGTGGTCGGCGTCGCGAGCGTCGCGCCGCTCACCGCCGTGAGCCCCCCGGTCACGGTGACGGTGAAGGTCGTCGAGCCGGGGAACGCGGACCTGGCGGTGAACACCGCCACGCGGGTGTCGAGCCAGCGCCAGTCACCCGCGATCGCGGGCGTGATCGTCGCCGGTGGCGTGGGGGTCGCGCCGATGGCGGCGACCGCGATCATCGGCTCGTCGAACCACAGCTTGATCTCCGCCTCGCCGCGGACGTCGTAGCCGGCGTTCGGCGAGATGGTGGGTGGCTTGAGCGGGATCGTCGCCCGCGGGCCAGCCGGTCGAGCGGGCACCGGCGCGCCCGTGGGGGCGACGAACACGATCGGCGTCGTCGTGGTGGCCGCGGGCGGAGCGACGGTCGGCGGCCGCACGGGTGGTGTCCGGGCGGTGGTCACGTCGGGCAGGGGGGGCAGCGAGTCCAGCAGCGCCGCGGTCTCGGTCGGTGACAACGGCGTGGCCGCGCTCGCGACCGTCGCGACCGGTGCCGCGGGGAGCTCGATGGTGATCGCGCCCCTGGCGCGCGCGGCGTCCGAGCTGTCGATGGCGATCTGGGGGCGGGTCGTGGCCGGGCGTGCGAGTGGCGCGGCGACCGCGACGACCGGCGCGGGTTGCGCGATCTGGGGCGTGGGCGCCCGGCATCCGCTGAACGCCACCGTGATCGCGCCCCACACCGCGACCAGACCTCGAATGCTTGGCATCACGCATCCTGACACTCGCGGACGGCGATCGGTTCCCGGTGCCGATGCGAACCGCCGCCAGCGTCAGGGGCTCGGCGACCACCCGAGGAACGCTCGCTCGGCGACCTGACACACGATGCCCGTGAGTGCGCGATCGCCGTCGAGCCGGAGCTGGTTCTGATCCTCGATCGTGAGCGTGCCGCGGAACAGGTGGAGGATCTTGCCGCCCACGTAGACCTCGCACAGCGTCGTGACCTGGGTGCAGCCGTAGCTGTCACCGCCGCAGAACGCGATCTCCCGCCGTCGCAGCAGCGCGGGCGAGGTGGTGTCGTCCGCGCGGGCGATCGAGGTGCGCACCGTCGTGCCGACGTCGAGCCGGTAGCCCTGGTGGCGGTTGATCGTCACCGCCTCGAACCCCAGCACGGTGTCGAAGTCACCCTGACGAACGCCGCCGAGCCGCCACTCGTGCTTGCGCTGGATGTAGACGAACAGCCCGAGCGAGACCTTCGGATCGGCGGCGCTCGCCACGGTCACGAGTCGAACGCTCGGCAAGCTCCGCAGGACCGTGGGACGACCGAGCGTCTGGAGGCACTTGTCGAGGAGCTCCCACGTCCGCGCGTTCGGACAGCGGTAGACGACCGGCGGCTCCATGATCACGATCCGGGCCGCGGCGGGGCGCGCGGTGAGCGCGATCCCGAACGCGAGCCCGAGGACGATCGCGAGGGTGGTCGGGCGCACGATCGCAGTATGCCCGGTATGGTCGTGCCGTGGAGCGCCGGATGATCACCGCGACGAGCAGCGAGGCGCGCCTGCGGGTCGCGCGCGCGTGGCTGGCCGCGCGCGGCGCGGGCGAGGAGGTGCTCGTCGTCGGC
>JAPLLF010001297.1 GCA_026387715.1 Pseudomonadota bacterium | reverse complement strand
CGCGTCGCTCGCAGAGCGCATCCGCCGCCAGCCGCTGTCGGTCGGGGTGTTCGACGAGATCGAGAAGGCCGACGCGGCCGCGTTCGATCTGTTGCTCGGCGTGATCGGCGAGGGGCGACTCACCGACGTGCTCGGCCGGCTCGTCGACTTCCGGATGGCGGTGATCGTGATGACGACTAACCTCGGCGCCGGGGATCCGCAGCCCGCGGGCTTCTCGTCGGCGAAGGATCAGGGCGCCGATCACGTGGGCGCGATCCGGAAGTTCTTCCGCCCGGAGCTGCTCGGTCGACTCGACGCGGTGATCGCGTTCAAGCCGCTCGCCACCGCCGCGCTCGAGCGCGTCGTCGACCTGCAGCTCGATCTCCTGCGCAAGCGCCCGGGGTTCGTGTCCCGCAACCTGCGGCTCGAGATGACCCCGGCCGCCCGCACCCGGCTGGCCACGCTCGGCTACGACCCGAAGCTCGGGGCCCGACCGCTTCGACGCACCATCGAGGATCTCGTGGTCGCGCCCCTCGCCGAACGCATGGCGAGCTCACCTACCTGGCGGGATGCCACCATCTGGATCCGCGCGGCCTCGGAGTCCGGCCACGCGGATGTGACGATCCCGTGAGCTCGATCGCGTAATTCACCTTACACTCCAGGTTAGTAACGACCACGACAGTTGTCTTGGTCATTGCAAGCCTTGCTACACTAGCGTCGTGACCGATCCGAAGCGCGTCCTCTGGTATCTCCGAAAGATCCCGTTGTTCGCGGATTTTGGACCCGACGCGATCGCGCGCCTCGCCGAGCGCGTCGAGCTGCGTGAAGCGCGTCGTCGCGACGTGATCTACCTCCCGGGTGATCCAGGTCGCTCGTTGTTCCTCGTCCACGGTGGCCGCATCAAGGTCAGCAAGGTCACGCGCGACGGGAAATCTCTGACGCTCGCCTACCACGGCCCCGGCGAGCTGTTCGGCGACAGCTGCCTGCTCGACGGCGGGCCGCGCACCGAGATGGCCGAGGCCGTCGAGAACGCGCTGCTCTCCGAGATCGAGCGCGTGCACTTCGAGGAGCTCATCCACAGCCACCCGGCCCTCGGGCTCGCGATGACGCGCCTCATGATCGTTCGCCGCCGCGAGCTCGAGAACAAGGTCGAGGCGCTCGTGTTCCGCGACGTCTCGAGCAAGCTCGCGGAGCTCCTCGTGAAGCTCGCCGGCGAGAACGGCGTCGACGACGCGCGCGGGACGCTCATCGCGCTCAAGATCACGCATCAGGAGCTCGCGAACCTGATCGGCTCGACGCGCGAGACCGTCTCGCTCACGCTGTCGACGTTCAAGCGCAAGAAGCTGATCGCGACCGAGGGCCGCAAGGTCATCATCGCCGACGGCGAAGCGCTCCGCGCGATGTATTAGGCGTTGCGCCGACGGGAAGCTCGGTCAAAGATCGAGACATGTGGCGTGCGCCGGTGGTCGTGTCGGTCGTCCTGTTCGGGATGATGATCGCGGGTTGCGCCGGGGCCGAGGCGATGACGCAACCCGTGGCGGCCGTCGCCGCGCCCACGGCGGCCGCGCAGGAGCTCGGCGTCGCGCCGGGCGAGACGCTGGCGTTCGAGATCCGGATCGGCGGGATCCTCGCGGGCGAGGCGCAGCTCGCCGTCGGCGAGATCGGCGTCGTCGACGGACGTCGTCGGATCCGGATCCACTCGCGCGCGGCGACCGCGGGCGCGGTGGGCCTGATCAAGCACGTCGTCGACGAGGCGACCACCGAGCTCGACGTCGAGACCGGCAAGCCGATCAACTTCGACACGCTCGTCGAGAACGGCGACAAGCGCGTGACGTCGACGGGCGCGTTCGTCGGGCAACGGGCGCGGGTCACGTACGTGCGCTCGGAGGACAACAACGTCCCGCGCACCTCGATCATCAACTTCGCGAACGCCGACGTCCACGACGCCCACTCGGCGATGGCCGCGATCCGTGGCTGGCATCCCGCGCTCGGAGCGGGCGCGGCGGCGACGCGGACCGTGTTCGTGCTCGGCGGCAAGCGGCTGTGGCGCGTCGACGTGACCTACGCCGGTACCGAGACCATCGGCACCGAGCTGGGCAATCGCGCGGTGGTGAAGCTCACGGGCAAGGCGTATCGCGCGCGCGGCAACCTCTCGATCGAGACCACCACGCCCTCGCGCACGTTCACGGTCTACCTCTCCGACGACGCCGACCGCGTGCCGCTCCGCGTGATCGGACAGACCGAGCTCGGGGACGTGGCCATGACGCTGACCGACTACGCGCGCCCGTAGGCGTCGCCTACGAGCCTAGCCTACGAGTCGGAGTCGTCGGGCGGCTTCGGCGCCGGCCGCGGCACGCTCGGGATCTTGGCGACCCGGGTCGGCACCGGCGGCGGCTTGGCGACGGCCCTGGGCGGCGACGCGATCGTCTCGATCGTCTCGAGCATCGCGATCGGGGTGATCGGCGTGATCGTGCGCGGCGCGATCTGGATCGGCGCGCCCAGCGGCGGCCGCGGCGTCAGCGTGCGGGGCAGCGTCGGCTGCGGGCTCGCGGACTGGGCCGGGTTCGACAGCATCTCGTCGGCTGGCTCCGGCACGGCATCGACGCCCGGCTCGATCGGCTCGACGGTCATCTCGAACTCGACGCTCGGCTCGTCGAGCGAGTCGACGCTCACCTCGACGATCGCCTCGACGATCGGCTCGACGA
>JAPLLF010000772.1 GCA_026387715.1 Pseudomonadota bacterium | reverse complement strand
GATCATCCGCGGCGCGTCGCCAGAGGACTCGCGCATCCTCGTCGACGGCTTCGAGATCCCGGTGCTCTATCACTTCCTGGGTGTCCAGTCGGTGCTGCCCTCGGAGATGATCGAGGACGTCGAGTACCAGCCAGGGACGTTCGGGGTCAGCCAGGGGCGCGCGTCGGGTGGCCTCGTCTCGGTCACCTCGCGTGGCGAGGCGACGAAGGCGGGTGGCCACGCCGAGCTGTCGTTCATCAACGTCGCCGGGCTGGTGCAGGGGCCGATCGGCAGCCACGCCAGCTATGCGGTGGCGGCGCGGCGCTCCTTGCTCGACGCGATCCTCCCCGCGGTGATCCCGTCCGACGCGGGCCTCAACTTCACCGCGTACCCGCGCTACTTCGACTACCAGGCCAAGCTCACGTACCGGCCGACGTCA
The DNA here is from genome assembly GCA_026387715.1 of Pseudomonadota bacterium. Classification (GTDB taxonomy): domain Bacteria; phylum Myxococcota_A; class Polyangia; order Haliangiales; family Haliangiaceae; genus JABFXX01. The sequence goes on along the minus strand of JAPLLF010000772.1, from coordinate 1,349 downwards.
CGGTGGACCCTCGCCGCGTTCGCGTTCGGCAGCGACGATCAGGTCCGGCTGCTGACCGACGGCGACAACGCCATGGATCCAGCGTCGAGCGGCAAGTTCGAGAACGCGACGAGCTTCACCCGCCTGATCGGCTCGGCGCGCTATCGCGCCGGCGCGCTGACCAGCGTCACCGGCGTGTCGGGCTACACCGACACCAACCACTTCACGATCGGCCACGATCGCTTCCTCCACCTCGATCGCGACGGCGTGGCCGCGCGCTCGGAGCTGACGTGGGACGCGCAGCGCGCGCTGCGGGTCAGCGTCGGCGCCGAGGCCGACCTGACGCGCACCACGTTCGCGATGAAGTTCACCCGCCCGCCACGGGAGGGCGACCCCGGGATGCCCAACTTCTCCCGTGACGCCCTGCTCGAGACGACCGGCTCGACGACGTTTCCCGATCTCGCGACGTGGCTGACCGGGACGTGGAACCCGCGCCCTGACGTCGAGCTGACGGGCGGCGCCCGCCTCGACGCGTTCGTCCACGTCCACGCGGTCGTCGCGCAGCCGCGCGGCCAGGTCGTCTGGCACGTCGGCGACGGCTCGACGGTGCGCGCCGCGGCCGGCCTCTACACCCGACCTCCGGAGCACCTCGACGAGGGGCTCCAGGATCAGATCGAGCCCGAGCGCGCGATCCAGACCGCGGTCGGCGGCGAGCGACAGCTGACGTCACAGCTGAGCGTCAGCAGCACCGTGTTCTACAACCGGCTCAGCCAGCTGCTGGTCCTGCCGGCCGACCGCGCCGACCCGATGTCGCTGGGCGGCTACGAGAACCAGGGAACCGGCGCCGCGTACGGCGTCGAGCTGCTGCTCAAGTACAAGTCCGACGACGTGTTTGGATGGCTCGCCTACACGGGATCGCGGGCGACGAGGCGGGACGCGGCAGATGCCGCCTCCCGGCGCTTCGACTACGACCAGGCGCACAACCTGATCGCCGTCGGATCGTGGCAGCTCGGCCGCCACTGGACGCTCGGTGGACGGTTCCAGCTCACGACGGGCAAGCCCTACACGCCGGTGACCGGCGCGAGCTACCAGGCCGACGTCGATCTCTACGTGCCGACGTACGGCGCGATCAACTCGCGGCGGGTGGCGACGCAGCACCAGCTCGATCTCCGCATCGACCACACGTGGCAGATGAGCGGCTGGAAGCTTGGCGGCCTACCTCGACGTCAGCAACGTCTACCTCAACGCCGCCGCGATCGACTACGCGTACAACTTCGACTACTCAGCGCGCACCGCGATCACGAGCATGCCGATCATCCCGGCGTTCGGCGTGCGATGTGAGCTGTGAGCACCGCGAGGAATCTCCTGCA
>JAPLLF010000768.1 GCA_026387715.1 Pseudomonadota bacterium | reverse complement strand
CTCGCCGCCGCCCTCGCCGCCTGCGACGGCCGCATGGCGACGCTCGTCCAGAGCAGCGCGCGCGCCGTCGCCTACGCGCGGATCTACAGCGAGGCCCACGCCGATCGCCGCCCGCTCGCCGACGCGCTGGCCGCGCTGCCGGTGCACGCCGCCGCCCCGCTCCACGAGCCGGTGCCGCCCCCCAAGCGTCGCGGGCGCCCACCCGGTCGGAGCACCACGCCGCGCAACGGCGCCGAGCTGTTCGCGGCGCCGTCGATCGGCGGCGAGGTGCGCGCGATCGACGCGTCCGCGCCGGCGACGCCGTAGCGCGCGATCGACGAACGCCGGTGGCACAGGAGCCACGTTTCGGTCTATTTTGGCCAGCATGATCGTCCACCTCGTCATCGACGGCGCGGCGGAGAGCGCGCTGGGTGTCGGCCTCGACATCGTCGGCTCGGCCGCGCGGCTCGTCGCGGCGGGCCTCGTGGAGGTCCCGACCGGCAAGGCGACGCTGCGGCAGCGCGTGGTGTCGCTCGACGGCCAGCCGGTGCGATCGGGGGCTGGCCGGAAGATCGAGGTCGACGGCGCGCTGCAGCTGCGCGACCTCGGGCGCACCGACGTGCTCGTGCTCCCTGGCGTGTTCGCGGCCACCGAGCCGTCGATCGCTCAGCTCCTCGGGCGAGCGGAGATCGCGCGCGCCGCCGACCTGCTCGCGCGAGCGTCGGCCAGGGGCGTGTTCCTCGCCGCGTCCTGCTCGGCGACCTTCATCCTCGCGGCGTCGGGGGTGCTCGACGGCGCGCGCGCGACGACGACGTGGTGGCTCGCGCCGGCGTTCGCGCGTCGGTTCCCGGCCATCACGCTCGACGCGGAGCGGATGGTCGTCGAGGCCGACGGCGTGCTCACCGCCGGCTCGGCGCTCGCGCACGCCGACCTGATGCTGGCGATCATCGCCCGCGTCGGGTCGCCGTCGCTGGCGAAGCTCGTGGCGCGCTACGTGTTGCTCGACGAGCGCGTGTCGCAGACGCGCTACATGATCCTGGAGCACCTGCGCGTCGCGGCCCCGGCCGTGCACGCGGCCGAGCGCTTCGCGTCCGCGAACGTGGGCCGGCAGATCTCGACCGACGAGCTCGCGCGTGCCGGGGCCGTGTCCCCACGCACCCTCGCGCGTCGGGTGCACGCCGCGCTCGGGATGACGCCGAACGAGATGGTCCAGCGCCTGCGCGTCGCCCACGCGGCCCACCTCCTCGCGACGACGCGCGCCTCGGTCGAGGAGGTCGCCGGGCGGGTCGGCTACGCGGACGCCGCCGCGTTCCGGCGGGTGTTCCGTCGCTTCGCGGGAGAGTCCCCGCGGGGCCGCCGCGGCACGATGGCGTGATCGGACCGAAGATTGTCTCTTCTGCCACCTGCCGAGATCGCCGCGCGTCCGGCACGATGGCGCCATGAGCAACCCCGCCGACGACGCCCTCGCCGACTTCGAGGCGCGAGCCATCACCGTTGACGACGTGGCGCGCACGGTCTACGTCGCAGGGGTGGGTCCCGCCGTGATCGTGATGGCCGAGATGCCCGGCATCAGCCCCCACGTGGCGCGCTTCGCCCGCTGGGTTCGCGCCGCGGGGTTCACGGTCTACCTGCCCTCGCTGTTCGGCCGCGACGGCGCGTACCCGGAGGCCGAGGCCGGCCTCGCCGTCCTCCAGCGGGCGTGCGTGAGCGCCGAGTTCCAGGCGTTCGCCGCGAACGCGTCGAGCCCCGTCACCCGCTGGCTGCGCGGCCTCGCGCGCCTCGCACACCGGGCGTGTGGAGGACCAGGCGTCGGGGCGATCGGCATGTGCTTCACCGGCAACTTCGCGCTCAGCATGATGCTCGAGGCCTCCGTGGTCGCGCCCGTGCTGTGCCAGCCCTCGCTCCCGCTCGACGAGCCAGGCGCCGTCCAGATCGCGCCCGCGGAGCTGGCCACGGTGAGACAGCGCCTCGAGCGCGAGGACCTCACCGTGCGCGCCTATCGCTTCGACGGCGACCGCTACTGCACAGCGCAGCGCTTCGCGGCCTACGCGGCGGCGCTCGGACCTCGCTTCGAGCCGACGGTGCTGCCCACCGCCGCGGCCAACCCGCAGCCGCCACCGTTCTTCGCGCAGGTCATCGGCGGTCCGCACAGCGTCGTCACGGCGCACCTCATCGACGAGGCCGGGCAGCCGACGATCGCGGCGCGCGACGAGATCCTCGCGTTCTTCGCGCTGCGGCTCCGCGGAGGTGACGCGTGACCGACGCGGTCCGCCTCACCGGGCGGAGCGGCTCTCACTTCACGCGCGTCGCGCGGATCGTCGCGCACGAGCTCGGCCTCCCCGTCGAGCTCCACGTGGTCCACGACCTCATGAGCGTCCAGGTCGAGGACTACGCCGGGCATCCCGGCCTGAAGCTCCCCACGCTCCACGTCGGAGATGTCCAGGTGTTCGGGACCGACAACATCTGCCGCAAGCTCGCGGACCTCGCGGGGCGCGCGGACGACCCGCGCGTCGTGCTCTCCCATCAGGTCACCTCCGACCTCGTGCGCAACGCACAGGAGCTCGTGTGGCAGGCGATGGCGACCCAGGTCCAGCTCGTGATCGGCGTGCGGGTAGGCAAGCTCCCTGCCGAGCACCCGTTCTTCGCCAAGGCCACGCACGGGATGGTCGGCTCGCTGACCTGGCTCGACGACAACCTCGATCGCGTCTGCGCGGCCCTGCCAGCGCCCCGCGACGTCAGCGTCTTCGAGGTGACGCTCTATTGCTTGATCGAGCACGTCGCGTTTCGACCGACCGTGCCGCTCGACCGCTTCCCGTCGCTCCGCGACTTCACGTCGAGGTTCGCGACCCGTGCGTCCGCTCAGCGCACGGTCTTCTGTGCCGACCCCAACCCCACTCCGAAGGAGCCCCGATGACCCTCAAGCCTCCCGCCCTCGACCCGACGACCATGCCCCCGCGCACCACGTCCGGATACCCCGAGGAGTTCCGCGCGCGCGTGCTGCCACGCGAGAAGCGTGCCCTCGGCGATGCGCTGGGGCTCACGCGGTTCGGCGTGAACCTCACCACGCTGTTTCCTGGCAAGGAGTCGTCGATGCGTCACTTCCACACGCGCGAGGACGAGCTCGTCTTCGTGCTCGAGGGTGAGGTGGTGCTTCGCACCGACGAGGGCGAGCAGGTGCTGACGGCGGGCATGTGCGCAGGCTTTCCGGCCGGGACGACGAACGGCCACCAGCTCGTCAACCGGAGCGAGCATCCCGCGCGCTACCTCGAGATCGGCAACCGCGATCCATCGGACACGAGCGGCTATCCAGACGTCGATCTCGCCAGCCACAAGCACGCCGACGGCGGGTGGCGCTTCACGCGTCGCGACGGCAGCTCGTACTGAAGCCGGACCGTTCTCAGTCGGCGCCGTAGAGCTGCAGCCCGACGGTGGCGCTGTAGATCCGCGTGTCGCCCAGCCAGCCGACGCCCCCGACGAGCACCGGGCCGACCCCGGCGCGCGCGCCGGGCCAGTAGTGGCGATCGCCACCGAACCGGAGCGACGCGCTCGTCCACAGCAGATCGCTGGCGAGCGGCGCGTCGCCACCGGCGTTGCGCGCGAGCCGCGACCATTCGGCCGCGGCGCCGAGGTGGAACGGCCCGAGCGGCAGCTCCGCCCAGCCACCGGCGGCGTACGCCAGCTCCTTGCCGGTGACGACGGCCATGCCGGCCGACAGCCCGACGACGGCGCCGCCCGCGCGCATCGCCAGGCCGAGCGGCCGGAGCGCGAGCGAGCGGAAGTCGCCGACGAAGCGGCCGGTGAGCGCCAGGTGCCAGCCGATCGGCGCGGACCGCACGACGTTGACCGCCAGCGCGCCGGAGAAGTGATGGGTGTCGCCGCCCTGCGCGACGCCCGCCGCGAGCTCGATCGCCTGGGCCCGCCCGCGCGGATCGCCGTCGAGCTCCCCCGCGTAGATCGGCGGCGCGGGCACCGCGGCGCCACCGGTGTGCGCGTCGAGCCACGCGACGAGGTCGTCCTCGACCAGCTTGCCGTGGCCGTCGGGTTCGTGCAGCAGATCGTGGAAGTAGCCCGGGTAGATCCGCAGCGTCTTGTCGGTCGCGGGCACGGCCGCGATCAGCGCGCGC
>JAPLLF010000043.1 GCA_026387715.1 Pseudomonadota bacterium | reverse complement strand
GTGGCCAGCGCCCGCTGCTCGGGCGTCTCGATCCACTCGGCGACCGTGCGCGCGCCGGTCGCCCGCGCGAGGCCGAGATCGACGAGCACCGCGCGCGCCGCGTCGACCAGGATGTTCTGCGGCGCGACGTCACCGTGGACGAGCCCGGCGGCGTGGATCGTGGCGAGCGCGCCCGCCACGTCGGCCAGCACCAACCAGGGATCCGTGGTGCCGAGCTCCCTCGCCGCGATCGGCACGCCGGTGATCCACGACGCGACGAAGTAGGGCGCGTGCTTCGGAAACGTGACGCCATCGAGGTCGAGCACGGCGGGGATCCGCCCGATCTCGAACACCCGAGGCAACGAAGGATGTGCCAGACGCGCGAGCTGGGCGTACTCGTCGAACAGCATCGCCGGTCGCCGGGCGTCGAAAACCAGCTTCAGCGCGCGTGGCTCGTCGGTACGCGTGTCGATCACCCGCAGGACGCGTCCAGACGACCCCCGCCCGACGACCCGATCGACACGATACGGACCGAACACCCCGACATGACAACGAGATTGGCGCCGGGTGTCAACCTGATTGGCGATCGTCGAGGATGCCGTCCCGTGGTGGGGCCATGATAGGATGCGCCCACGTGTCGGACGACGATCGCAATCGCCGACGGCTTGGCGATGCGACGAAAGGCCGGATCGCCGAGCTGGCATCGGGATGGGGTGTGCCCGACGGGCCTGCTACTCCCGATCCGGGCGAAGACTTGCTCGGCGAGCCCATGGGCGAAGCTCCGCGCCTGCGCGACAAGCCCAAGACACTGCCGCCGCCGGCGCCAGGCTCGGCCGCGCGGGTCGCGCTCGAGGCGGCGATGCTCGATGTCGCGCCGATCAAGACGAGCGCGGCAGAGGCCCGCACGGAGCCGCGAACGAAGCCGCCGACCGCGCCGCCTCCCGGGCGACCGAAGGGCATCACCCAGCCCCCGCCCGTCGCGGGCCCCGCGCCGCTGACGAGCATCGCGGCAGCGCCGAGCGGTCGCGTCGCCCTGCCACGCGCGGGTCGCGTGACTGGTGAGCAGCCCGTGGTCACCTCCGCGCCGGTCGCGGTTCCGGTCGCGCGATCGAAGCCGACGACGCAGCCACCCCCGACGCCACGCACCAGCGCGGTCACGGGCCCGCAGCCCGTGCCGACGGTGATCCCCGTGGCACGCTCGAAGCCGACGACGCGGCCACCGCCACCACCACCACGCACGGGTCGCCTCACGGGCCCGCAGCCCACCGTCAGCGCCGCACCGACGACGATCCCGGAGGCCCGCTCGAAGCCGACGACCGTGCCACCGCCGGCGCCACCGACGTTCTTCGGTCAGCCGGTGGGCACCTCGCACCTAATCGCCCCGCCGCGTCGCGACAAGCCCACGACCACGCCACCCCCGGCGCGCTCGGTGATCCCGAGCGCCGCCTCGCAGGCGATCAAGCTGAATGCGTCGAGCCCGGCGATCACGATCGCGAGCACGAGCACCCGCCCGCTCGTCGACGCGACCGCGGTCGATGCCGATGCCGCCGACCACACCGAGCAGCAGCCCAAGCAGCCACCCGCCGACGACGCGTGGGCGCTCGTCGCGCCGCCCACCGCGCCGCCCACCGCGCCGCCCACCCGGACACGCGCCGCGCCCCGGCTCGAGACCGAGGAGATCGATCTCGTCGACGCCGAGCCCGACGAGCCCGTCGTCCAGCCCGTCGCGGTGCAGCGCAGCGGTGGCGTGCCGACCGGCGAGTTCGAGCACGCCGGCGCGACGGTGCTCGACAACGACCTGCGCCGCGAGCAGTCCCAGCGGCACTCGACCGTCAAGCGCGACATCGCCAACG
>JAPLLF010000007.1 GCA_026387715.1 Pseudomonadota bacterium | reverse complement strand
GCTACTACGCGGCGTTCGACGACCTCGTCTCGCTCGCCTGAATCCGATGAATTGACCTACTCGCCGAGCACGGGGTAGCGATACGTCACGTCGTCGTAGACGTGCGCGGTGCGCTGCGGCTTGGTGCGGACCTGCGCCATGATCGTGCCGGCGACCTTCTCGCCCGCCTTGCCGAGGTAGTTGTCCGACAGGTCGAGCTTGCGCAGGTGGGTGAACGCCGCCTTGCCCGCGGCGAGCGCGCTCGCCCCGACGTCCGTCATCGTGCCCTTCGACAGGTCGAGCGCCGTCAGCTGCTTGACGATCTTCGCGGTCGGCAGCGCGGCGGCCAGCTCGTCGGCGAACTCGCAATTGCGGAGCCCGAAATGCTTGACCGCCTTGAACGCGACTCCGTCGAGGATCGGCCGCACGTCCTTGAGCTTGCAGGTGCCGCCGTAGCGCTCGGTGCCGAACCACAGCTCGAGCTTCTCGAGCTTGGGCCACCTGGCGGCGCACAGCGCGGCGACGGTCTTGTTGCTGAGCCCGCCCGAGATGATGGTGAGCTCGCGCAGCTCGGGGACCTGGGCAGGCTCGGCCACAGCTTCGACAGATCGCCGAGCTCGACCGACGAGTTCATCGCCTCCTCGTAGACGATGTCGCCGACGTAGAGCGCGCGCAAGCGCCGGGTCGCGTCGTGCGCCGCGAGCTTCTTGACGACCGGGGCGAACATCATCTCGCCGTCCTCCAGGTCGTTCGGGCACCCGAGGTGGAGCGACGTCAGGAAGCGCCGCGGGGCTCGACAGCACGTCGACGAGCAGCTTGGGGACGTCGACCGACGAGCTGCCGCCGTCGTCGTCATCGCAATCGTCGCCATCCTCGTCGTCACCACGCTTGGGCTTGTCGAAGTTCGCGGGGCTCCAGTCGTACCCCGGATGCCCGACGAACGCCGACGTGAAGAACCCCGCGCGCCAGCCGACCCGCACCGGCGCGCCGTCCATGCTCTCCCGATGGTCGGGACCGAGGTCGGACTTGCGCGTGATCCCCGGGATGTCGCGCTTGCCTTCGGGGCACATCAGCGGCGCGAGGCTCCCGACGATCGCCTCGCGATGATCCTTGAGCAGCTTCTTCTCGGCCGCGAGCATCGCCTTGTCCTTGGGGCTGGCGACGAGCCGCTCCTGGACGACGGCGAGCTCGCCGCGCGGGTCGCCCTGGGACTGCAGCCAGTCGGCGTAGACGGCCCAGGCGTCGGCGCTGTCCGGGTCGGCGTCGATCTGCTTCTCGAGCGCCGGGTTGGTCTTCGCCGCGGCGGGCTTTGCAGGCGCGGCCTTCGCGGCCTTCGCGGGCGTGGCCTTCGCGGGCACGGCCTTCGCGGGCGCGGCCTTCGCGGGCGCGGCCTTGCCGACGAGCGCGTAGCCCTTCTTGGTCTTCTCCGCGACGAGCTTGTCGTGCTCCTTCTTGGCGGTGGCGGCGTCGCTCCACTCCTTGAGCGAGGTCTGGCCGGCGCTGCCGATCTTGCCGAACGTCGTCGTGAACGACGCGCCCTTCAGATCGATCTGCCAGAACTTGCTCGAGGAACCTTCGGTGAATTCGTAGCGCGGCATGCCGCATCGTAGCCGATGCTAGCGAACGCAGTCGTAGGTCAGCGGGATCAACGCGCCGTGATCGATCACCTCGAAGTCCTCGACGCGCAGCGCGCTGAGGTCCTGGGGC
>JAPLLF010001278.1 GCA_026387715.1 Pseudomonadota bacterium | reverse complement strand
ACTGCGAACGGAAGCGCCAACGCGAGAACGAGGCGCAAGTGGGAGAGCTTGGTCACGGCAACCGAAATCGTAGGGCGCGCACCCACGCGGCGCAAAGTTTCCTACATCCGAGCCATGCGCTTAACGAAGTGCTTAGATCTTCGTCGCGGCAAGGATGGCCGCGGCGCCCTGCCCGAGCAACGCCTCCGCGAGCTGCTCGCCGAGCCGCGCCGCCTCACCGACCGCGCCGCTGACCTCGGCCTTGAGGATCCTCGAGCCGTCCGGCATGCCGCACATGCCCACCATGTGGATGCCGCCACCGGCCGCCGTCGCGTATGCGGCGAGCGGCGTCTGGCAGCTCCCACCCATGCGCAGCAGGAACGTGCGCTCCGCGAGGTTGCGCATGGCCTGCGCCTCGTCGTGGATCGCGGCGCGCGCGAGCGCGATCGCCACGGCGTCGTCCGCGCGCGTCTCGATGCCGAGCACGCCCTGCGAGACCGCCGGGATGCTGAGCTCGATCGGCAGCTCCTGCGTGATGCGATCGGCCAGCCCCAGGCGCGTGAGCCCCGCCGCCGCGAGCACGATCGCGTCGAACTCGCCGTCGTCGAGCTTCTTGATCCGCGTCGGCACGTTCCCGCGCAGCATCGCGATCTGCAGATCCGGTCGACGCGCGAGCAGCTGACACTGCCGCCGCATGCTGGACGTCCCGACCTTCGCGCCGTGAGCCAGCGTGTCGACGGTCACCGGCGCGCGCGCGCACAACGCATCCCAGGGCACCTCGCGCGTCGACACGGCGGACAGGATCAGGCCCGGCAGCAGCTCCGCCGGGACGTCCTTCATCGAATGCACCGCGAGGTCCGCCGTGCGATCGATCAGCGCCTGTTCGATCTCCTTGACGAACAAGCCCTTGCCCCCGACCTTCGCGAGCGGCACGTCGAGGATCTTGTCGCCCTGCGTCTTGATCACGTTGAACTCGACGACGACGTCGGGCGCCACGCGCGCCAGCTGCGCCTTGACGTGCTCGGCCTGCCACAGCGCGAGCGCACTACCACGCGTCGCGATCACGAGTTTCTGGGTCACGTCGCTACCTTTCGAGGTTCCGGTCGCTCGGCGGTGTCGTCCATCGCCGCTTGAGACTCGCGGTCACTGACCACCGCGTCGGGATCGAGCCCGAACAGGTCGCACAGCACCGCCGCGCGCAGCTCGGCGTCCTCCCCCGCGCGCAGCGCGGCCGTCGGCGCGTGGAGGAGCTTGTTGACGACGAGCTGCACCACGCGCTGCACGACCTCGCGCTGCTGGGCGGGCGAGTGATCTTTGCGCGCGAGCTGATCGAGGGCCTTGGCGACCTCGGCGTCGGCGACCTTCGTGAAGTGGCTGCGCATCGCGCGGATCGTGGGCACCACGCCCTGCGTCTTGATCCACTGCTCGAACTGACCGGCCTCGTGCTCGACGATCTTCCCGGCGTGGTCGGCTGCCTTCGCGCGCTCGGCGAGGTTCTGCGCGACGACCTTGTCGAGATCGTCGATGTCGAACAGGTAGACGCCGTCGAGTTCGCCGATCGCGGGTTCGGCGTCGCGTGGCACCGCGATGTCGATCACCATGATCGGCTTCCACTTGCGCGCCTTGGCGACGCGCTTGAACAACGCCTTGGTGAGGATCGGCTCGCGCGCGCCCGTCGAGCTGATCACCACGTCGGCCTCGGCGAGCAGCTGCTCGAGTTCGGCCCACGGCCGGGCGACCCCGTCGATCTCGCGGGCGAGCACCTCGGCCTTCTCCGGCGAGCGGTTGGTGACCACGATGCGCAGCGCCCCGGACGCGTAGAGGTGCTTCGCGGCGAGCCGCGACATCTTGCCGGCGCCGACGACGAGGATGCTCTTGCCCGCGAGGTCACCGAACACGCGCCCCGCGAGATCGACGGCGACCGACGACACGTTCGCCGAGCCGCGCGCGATCAAGGTCTCGCTGCGCACGCGCTTGGCGACGCCGAACGCGCGCTCGAGGCACCGGCCGAGCAGCGCCCCCGACGTCCCGGCGGTGGTCGCCACGCCGTACGCGGCCTTGAGCTGCCCGAGGATCTGCGCCTCGCCGACGACGAGCGAGTCCAGCGAGCTGGCGACCCGGAACACGTGGCGCACCGCCGCGCTCCCGCGATGCTCATAGAGCGCGTCGCCGATGTCGGCCAGCTTGATCGAACGCTGCTGTACGAGGAAGTCCCGCACGGGGCCAGTCGCGTCCGCCCCCGGCTTGGCGACGCCGTAGACCTCGACGCGATTGCACGTCGAGATCAGCAGGGCCTCCGCGACCGGCTGGCCGCGGGTCAGCGCCACGAGCGTGTCGGCGACCTCCTCCTCGCGAAACGCGAGCTTCTCGCGGACCGCCACCGGGGCCGTCCGCCAGCTGATGCCGACGACGAACAGCTCGCTCATCGATCGAACCTAGCCGCCCATCCGGCGGACGAGATAGATCGCGAGGACCAGGAGCGCGGCCCCGAACCCCAGGAGCGTGAGCTTCGCGGCGCGCTTGCCGCGCCAGCCATAGACCTGGCGCACCACGAGCAACGCGGCGAACGCGACCCACGTGACCGCCGCGAGCGGATATTCCGGACGATCGAGGCTGAGCCCCAGCTTGCTCACCCAGATCGCGCCGAGGACCAGGGCGACCGTGAAGATCGGAAAGCCGACCCAGATGAGCCGGTGCGCGAGTCGATCGAGGGACTCGAGCGGCGTGCCCTTGTCCTTGAAGGCGAGCGCGTCGAACTTCTTCTTCTTCAGCGTGCGCTCCTCGACGAGGTACATCGCCGACAGCGCGCTCGCGAGCGCGAAGATCCCGACGCCGAGGGTCGCGAGCGAGATGTGCACGCGTCCCAGGGACGAGAGATCCTCGGGCGCATCGCCCGCGGGCGACAGCCGCGCCACCAGCAAGAGGACGAGCGAGACCGGCATCACGACGACGCCGCCGAGGGTGAGCCGGTAGCGCAGGCTCGCGAGCAGGTAGCCGCTCGTCAGGATGAACCCGAGCAAGCCGATCGCCTCGCGCACCGACTGCGCGGGATGGACGTGCTGCGTGCCGCGCCAACCGATGTCGGCCGCGTGCGCGAGCCACGCGACGACGACGATGCCGATCGCATACTTGCGCAGGCTCGCCTTGCCCGCGAGCACCCCGAGGAGCGCCGCGGTCGCGACGGCATAGGCGATGCCGGCGATCCAGAACGCGGGCGACGGCGCGACCGAGAGCAGGCGCTCGGGCGTCGAGCTCACCGGGGCAACGGCTCGCCGATGAAGCCCTCGATCACGTCGTACGCGGTGTCGCGCACGATGACCGAGTTGCCGAACAGCTCACCCCCCATCGCCTCGAGGTCGTCCTTGGACTTCACCCGGCCGAGCAGGTCGTTGGGATCGTCGTCACTCCCGGTCACTTTCACGAAGTGGACCGCCGGCTTCATGTCGAAGGCGCGCCCGAGCTCGGTGAGCGTCATGCGATCCCCCTCGAGCGAGGCGCGTCCCTCCGTCGACCAGGCTTCGAGACGCTCGACGGAGATGAACAACCGCGACATGTAGGGGCAGCATACCGGTGCGCTCGACAGCACGCCACCGGCTGCCTGCCCGCTTGCCTGGTTGCGGCCCACTTCTGGACGGTCTATGTACTGGTATGGCCAGCGCGAACATCAAGGAGCTCACCGACGCCAACTTCGAAGCCGAGGTCCTCAAGTCGGATCTTCCGACCCTCGTCGACTTCTGGGCGGTGTGGTGCGGACCCTGCAAGCAGATCGCCCCGATGGTGGACGCGCTCGCCACGGACTACGTGGGCAAGCTCAAGGTGGCGAAGATGGACGTCGACCACCACCAGATCGTGCCCCAGCAGTATCGCGTGGCGTCGATCCCGACCCTGCTCATCTTCAAGGGCGGCAAGGTCGTCGGCCAGCTCGTCGGTGCGGTCCCCCGCGCCAAGCTCGAAGCCGAGATCCAGAAGCACCTCTAAGTCTCTGATCAGAGCACGATCGACGCGTTCGCGCGTTTAGGATGGCCACTCATGCCGTCATCCATGCGAATCGCGCTCTGCGCTGTCGGGCTGCTCGTCGGTTGCCAGCGATCCAAGGAAGAGGTGGTGGCGGGGGGCGAACCCTCGAAGCCCGCTACCGCCCTCGGCGTCGAGCGTGCCGACTGTCGCCCAGATCACACGTGCGACACCGGCCTGCTCTGCCTGTCGAACCTGTGCGTGCGCCCGCCCGCGGCGGATTGCGCCCTGCTCGGCGAGACGCTGGCGTCCCTCGAGCTCGGCAACTACGCGCCGCGCGAGCAGCGCAACGCCCTGGTCGCCGACAAGCGAACCCGGTGCGAACGCGAGCACGTCACCAAGGACGAGCAGAAGTGCGTCGACGATGCGCACGCCGACAAGTGGGCGATCGCCAAGTGCGTGCCCCGTCTGTTTCCGGAGATGCAGCCCGGCAAGGGTGCGGCCGGGGACTGCGAGCTCGTCGTCGCGAAGATCAAGCAGATGATGGGC
>JAPLLF010000699.1 GCA_026387715.1 Pseudomonadota bacterium | reverse complement strand
CGGCGATCGGATCGGCCGCGTCGGGCGCCGGACGCAGGGCCGCGGCCGCGAGCAGGGCCTCCACCCGCGCGACCGGCTCGCCGTAGGTCGCGAGCTCCTGGTACAGCGCGGTCGCGCGCGAGAGATCCCCCGCGAGGACCGCGACCTCCGCGAGGCGGGCCGCGATCCCACGATCCCGCGCTCCCGCGGCGAGCACCGCGTCCTCGAGGTAGCGTTGCGCCCGCGGGTAGTCCGGCACCTCGGCCGTCCAGATCCGCGCCTGCGCCACGAGCGCCCGGCAGCGGGCGTCGGGCGCCACGGTGGCGGACGTCGCCAGCGCCTCGTAGGCCTGCGCGGCGTCGGCCCACTGGGCCAGCGACTCGTGCAGCCCCGCGAGCCGCCAGCGTAGCTCGTCGGCGTCGGGTTGGAGCGCCAGCGCGCGCTCGAGATCGGCGATCGCCCCGGCGCCATCGCCGAGGTGCTCGGCGAGGAGGTGCGCGCGGCGCGCCAGCAACCGGGCCCGCGCCGCGGGCTCGACGGCCGCGAGCTGACCCGCGATCAGCTGCGTGGCCGCGCCCCAGTCGCCGGCGCCCTCGAGCAACGCGAGCGCCCGCGCGAGCGCCAGGGGGCGCCCGGGCTCGACGGCGAGGACCTCGCGGTAGTGCGCGATCGCGGCCACGTCGTCGCGCAGGTGCTCGACGCAGATCGCCGCGGCCTCCTCGAACAGCTCGACGCGATTGCGCGCATCGACCGCGACCGCCGCCATCTCGGCGCAGATCGTGGCGGCGCCCCGCCAGTCCTTCGCGCGCAGCGCCAGCAGGCGATGGCCCTCGAGGGCCGGGAACAGCCCAGGCTGCGCCGCGAGCGCGGCCGAGTAGGCATGCGCGCGCGCGTCGGGCTGCTCGAGCACGGTCCCCGCGACGGCGTAGAGCAGCGCGCGGGTCGGAGGGTCCTTGATCAGCGCGGCGCGGATCGCGAGCGCCTCGCCGAGCGCCGGCCCGGCCCGATGGCGCGCGAGGCCGTCGACCACGGCCGGCAGGTTGCCGTGCTGGAGCGCGATCGCGAACGCCTCCGCGGCGGCCTCCCGATCGCCGCCTGCCTCGATCGCGTGCGCCCGCACGCGCAGGAGCCCCGACGCGAGCCGGGGATCGGTCACCACGCGCGCGGCCTCGTCGAGCCACAGCAGCGTGTCGGCGTCGCCGCGCGCCATCGCGATCCGGAGCCGCGCGAGGATGATCGCCGGATCGGCATCGGCGAGGAACGCGTGCTCGGCGAGCGCGGCGGCACGCTCGACGTCGCCCAGCCGCTCGAGCACGTGGACGCGCTGGATGGTCAGCCGCGCGCGCACCTTGCCCGAGGTGGCGCGCGCCACGAGCGTCTCGAGCACGTCGGCCGCGCGCTTCCAGTCGCCCGCGCGGACGTGGCCACGTAGCTGGCCCCACAGCGCCGCCGGCAGGCTCGGATCGGCGACGAGCGCCTCGGCGTAGCGCGCGCTGGCCTCGGCCCGCTTGTTCGGGACGTGCAGCTCGAGGATGAGCGCCGCGCTCGCCAGCAGCCGGGCGCGATCGGTGAGCTCGATGCCCCCGGCAGCCTGCTCCGCGAGCAGGGTCGCGAGCCGCTCGAACTTGCCGGCCCCGCGCAGCAGCCGCTCGAGCGCGACGCGCGCCGGGCGATACGTCGGGAGCTGCGCGAGCGCCTGCTCGTACGCCGCGATCGCGTCGTCGGGTCGGGCGAGGTGCTCCTCGGCGACGTGCGCGATCCGGTGCAGGATCACCGCCGCCTCCTCCGGACGCTCGGCCAGCACGAGCAACCGCCGCTCGCTCGCGAGCGCGTCCTCCCAGCGCGCCTGCCCGACGTGCAACCGGCGTAGCGCCTGCGCCGCGAGCTCGTGGCGCGGCGCGAGCGCGAGCACGCGCTGGTAGACGTCCTGCGCGCGCACCGGATCGTCGAGTCGCACCTCGATCACCGCGGCGATCCGGTAGAGCGTCGCGACCAGCTCGGGCCCCTCGCCGACGAGCTGGGCCTGCTGTTCGAGCACGGCGACGTGCTCGGCCCACCGGCCCGCGTCCGCGAGCGCCCGCGCGAGCGCGACCATCACGAACAGCGGATCGGGTGCTCCGACGAGCGCGAGCCGGAGCTGCGCCGCGGCCTGCTCGGGCGCCGCCGCGCGCTCGCGATACAGCGTGGCGAGCGCGATGCGCAGCGCGCGGACCCGCATCGGGTGCGCGGCGTGCCCGTCGTGTCCCTCGCGACCCTCGAGCTGGGTCTCGTAGAGCGCGATCAGGTCGGGCCACCGGCCGCTCGCGCGATACACCCGATCGAGCGCGTCGAGCGCGGCGGTCTGCCCGGGATCGAGCGCGAGCGCGCGCTCGAACAGCTTCACGACCTGCGGGATCGTGCCGAGGTGGGTCTCGAGCATCTCGGCGATCGCGAGGTAGCGCGCCGCGCGGATCGCGGGATCGTGCAGGCGATCGACCTCGCCCATCAGCACGATCGCCGCCTCCCCCCAGCGCTGCCGGGACTGGTGCAAGCGCGCGAGCGCCTGCGCGGCCGGCGCGAGCGTCGGCACCGCCGCGAGCGCGGCCTGGTAGCAGCGCAGCGCGTCCATCGTGCGATCGAGCCGACTCTCGTAGAGCCCGCCGAGCCGCAGCAGCACGGCGCCGAGGCGCACCGGCTCGGTGAGGCGCTCGAGCAACGCCTCGTACACCGTCGCGAGCGGCCCGTACTGGCCGTCCTGCTCGTGGAGCGAGGCGAGCTTGCCGAGCGCGACGACGTCGGTCGGCGCGAGCGCCGCGGCGCGCTCGTAGCACGGCGCCGCGTTGACGCTGTCGCGCAGCGCCTCCCAGTAGAGATCGCCCGCGCGTTCGTGATAGCCGAGCTGCGGATCGAGCGCGCCGACGCGCTGGGCCTCGAGCGCGACCATCCGCACGTGATCAGCGCTGGAGCGCGCGCCGGTGCGGAGCGCGAACATCTCGAGTGCCGAGCTGAGCCCGACCGACCCGGGATCGGCCTCGAACGCCCGGTCGTAGATCGCGCGGGCGCCCGCGTCGTCGGCGCACCGCGCCTCGCGCAACCCCGCGGCGGACGCCAGGAACACCGCGCGCGCCATCCCATCGGCCGTGCGCGCACCGATGGCCTCGAACGCCTCGGCCGCGGCCGGGTACGCCTGGCGGCGCATCGCGAGCGCGGCGAGCGCGAGCCAGGCCCCGACGTCCTGACCGTCGAGCTCGACGATCTGGCGCAGCGTCGCCTCGTCGCCGTGCGCGATCTGCCAGAGCAGCGCCGCGCGCTCGGTCGCGTCCCCGGCCAGCGGCAGCTCGGCGCGCACCGCCGCCGCGATCGCCGCGCGGTCGCCTCGCGCGGCCGCCAGCCACCGACGCGTGAACGCGACGAAGCGCGCGTCGGGTGCGTGCTGCGCCGCCGCCGCGCCCGCCGCGTCGTCGAGCATGGCGAACGCGCGGTACGCGTGCAGCAACGCCGCGCGCATCGGGTACTCGGCCGCGAGCGCGCTGGCCTCGCGCTGGAGTCGCTCGTCGGGCGTCAGCGTCGGCGCGGTCACGAGCGGGGGCGTCGGCGTGCGCGGCAACGCGATCGACGCGACGATCGCGACGTCGTCGTCCACGAGCCTGGTCGTCGTGTCGTGCGACACCGCTCGCGGGGTCGGCGTGCGCGGCAGCGCGATCGACGAGACGATCGCGACGTCGTCGTCGACGAGCCTGGTCGTCGTGTCGTGCGACGACGCGCGTGGGCTCGTCGCTCGTGCCGGAGGAGGTCGCGGCGTCAACGTGCGCGGGATCGCCGGCGGCGGCGCGAGCGACGGCAGTCGCGGGGGCGGCTCCATCGACGGCGGCGGCACTGATACCGGCACTGGCACCGGCACGTCGAACCAGCCATCCTCGGCGGTGATCGCCATCGTCGCGTCTGCCTTCGCGATCGGCTTCGGCGCCGGCAGCACGAGCGCATCCTCGGGCTCGAGCATCGACGCGTCGAGCTCCTCGACCTCCCCCTCGTCGTCGGGCGCACCCATCCGCCCGACTATACAGCTACGTCTTGGGCTTCGCCTTGATGATGA
>JAPLLF010000923.1 GCA_026387715.1 Pseudomonadota bacterium | reverse complement strand
CGGCGCCGTGATCACCGGCGCCGACGGCACCGCGCGGGTCGACGTGCCGATGCCCGACAACGTCACGCGCTATCGGATCGTCGCGATCGCGGCGACCGAACGGCAGTTCGGCAAGGGCGAGAGCGCCGTCACCGCGCGCTTGCCGATGATGGTGCGCCCGAGCGCGCCGCGGTTCCTCAACTTCGGCGACAGCTTCCAGTTGCCGATCGTCGTGCAGAACCAGACCGACGCGCCGCTCGAGGTCAAGCTCGCGATCCGCGCGTCGAACCTCGCGCTCGAGGGCGCCACGGACGGTCGGGTCGGGCGCACGCTCACGGTGCCGCCGAACGATCGCGTCGAGGTCCGGATCCCCGCGGCGGCGGCGCTCGCGGGCACCGCGCGCTTCCAGGTCGTCGCGACGGCGATCGTGAACGGCAAGGCGATCGGCGACGCCGCCGAGATCGCGCTGCCGGTGTGGACGCCAGCGACGACCGAGGCGTTCGCGACCTACGGCGTGATCGACGATGGCGCGATCGCGCAGCCGGTCGCGCTCCCCGGGCAGGTCGTGCCGCAGTTCGGCGGCCTCGACGTGTCGATCGCGTCGACGAACCTGCAGGCGCTCACCGACGCGCTGCTCTACATCGTGCACTACCCGTACGACTGCTCGGAGCAGCGCAGCGCGCGCATCGCGTCGATCGCCGCGCTCCGCGACGTCCTCGCCGCGTTCCACGCCCGCGATCTGCCCAGCCCGGCGGCGCTCGCGTCGAGCATGGCCAAGGACATGACCGCGCTCCTCACGATGCAGGACGAGGACGGCGGGTTCGGCTACTGGGATCGGGAGCGCACGCATCCGCACCTCACGATCTTCGTGACCAACGCGCTGCTCCGCGCCCGGGCCAAGGGCTACGCGGTGCCCCCGGTGCTGATCGCGCGCGGCCTCGCGTACCTCGCCTCGATCGAGGATCACTTGCCGGACTTCTACGGCGAGGCCGCGCGCTTCTCGCTGCGCGCCTACGCGCTGGCGACGCGCCGGCTCGCGGGCCAGATCGACGTCGCGAAGGCCAAGGCGCTCGTCGCGGACGCCGGGGGCGTCGACAAGCTCGCGCTGGAGACCGCCGGCTTCTTGCTGTCGGCGATCGCCGGCCAGCCGGCCGCGGCGGCCGAGCGCGCCGCGCTCGTGAAGCACGCGCTCGACAAGGTGTCGGAGACCGCCGAGGCGGCGAACTTCACGACCGACTACGGCGACGACGCGTACCTCCTGCTGGCCTCCGACACGCGCGTCGATGCCGTCATGCTCGACGCGATGATCGCCGAGCAGCCGGGCAGCGATCTGATCCCGAAGATCGTCACCGGCCTGCTCGCGAAGCGCAAAGCCGGTCGCTGGATGTCGACGCAGGAGAACACGTTCGTGCTGCAGGCGCTCGATCGCTACTTCCAGACCTACGAGAAGGCGACGCCGAACTTCGTCGCGCGCGTGTGGCTCGGCGCGGACGACGCGGGCACGCACGCGTTCCAGGGGCGCTCGACGGTCGACTTCCAGATCCCGATCCCGATGGCGACCGTGGCCGCCCACGACGCGTCCGATCTCGTGATCGCGAAGGACGGCAAGGGTCGGCTGTACTACCGGATCGGCATGACCTACGCACCGGCGAGCCTGGCGATCGAGCCCGCGGATCGCGGCTTCGTCGTCGAGCGCCGCTACGAAGCCATCGACGATCCGCAGGACGTCACGCGCGACGCGCAGCGCGTGTGGCACGTGAAGGCCGGCGCGCGCGTGCGCGTGCGGCTGCAGATGGTCAACGAGAACCGGCGCTACCACGTCGCGCTCGTCGATCCGATGCCGGCGGGCTTCGAGGGCTTGAACCCGGCGCTCGCGACCACCGGGCCGCTGCCCGATGATCCGGGGGGCCGCAAGCCGCAACACTGGTGGGAGCGGACCTGGTACGAGCACCAGAACATGCGCGACGAGCGGGTCGAGGCGTTCACCCTCGAGCTCGACGCGGGCGTCCACCCCTACACCTACGTCGCCCGCGCGACGACGCCTGGGCGCTACGTCGTCCCACCGCCGAAGGCCGAGGAGATGTACATGCCGGAGACGTTCGGGCGCGGCGGCACCGATCGCGTGGTCGTCGAATAGCCGCCATGAGCACGGGAAGCGACGACACGCTGCGGGCGCCGCCGGGCGCGCCGGTGCGGGCGCCCGATCTGCCCACCCTGGGGGCGATCGATCCGGCGAACTACACGATCGATCGCGAGCTCGCGCGCGGCGGCATGGGCCGGATCCTCGTCGCGCGCGACCGCCGGCTCGGCCGTCCGGTCGCGATCAAGGAGTTGCTCGCCACCGACGCCGACGCGCGCGGGCGCTTCGAGCGCGAGGCCCGGATCACCGCACGGCTCCAGCACCCCGCGATCGTCAACGTGATCGAGGCCGGGGCGTGGCCGAGCGGCGAGCCGTGCTTCGTGATGAAGCTCGTCGCGGGCGAGTCGCTCGACAAGGTGATCGCGCGCCACGCGACGCTCGCCGCGCGGATCGCGCTGGTGCCCGACGTCATCGCGGTCACGCGCGCGCTCGCGTACGCGCACGGGCAGCGCGTGATCCATCGTGACCTCAAGCCCGCCAACGTGCTGGTCGGCGAGTTCGGCGAGATCGTCGTGGTCGACTGGGGGCTCGCCAAGGACCTCGACGCGCCGCCCGCGGCGCTCGCGCCGGCGCCGCGTGGAGCCGCGGTCCGGCCGCCGGGCGGCAGCGTGGACGAGACGGTCGCGGGGGCGGTCATGGGCACGCCCGCGTACATGCCGGCCGAGCAGGCGGCGGGCAACCCCGTCGACGAGCGCGCGGACGTCTACGCGCTCGGCGCGATGCTGTATCACGTGCTCGCGGGGGCGCCGCCGTACGTCGGCAAGACGACCGAGGACATCCTCGTCAGCGTCCTCACCGGGCCGCCGCCGCCGCTCGAACAACGCACCCCCGGCGTGCCGCGCGATCTCGTCGCGATCGTGGGCAAGGCGATGGCTCACGAGGCCAAGGATCGCTACCCGACCGCGCGCGAGCTCGCCGAGGATCTCGAGAAGTTTCAGACCGGCCAGCTGGTCGGGGCGCATCGCTACTCGACGTGGCAGCTCGTGCGTCGATGGGTCCACCAGCATCGCGCCAGCGTAGCGGTCGGCGCGATCGCGTTCGTGGTGCTGGTCGTTGTCGGCATCGCCGCGATCGTCCAGATCACGAGCGCGCGCCGGCGGGCCGAGGCGCAGCGCGCGCAGGCCGAGGATCTCGTCGAGTTCATGATGGTCGATCTGCGCGACAAGCTCGCGCCGCTGGGGCGGATCGCGCTCCTCGACGGCATGGCCCAGCGCGCGCGGACCTACTACCGTTCGCGCGGCGGGGAGGGCGAGGACGTGGCGCGGCGCGCGACCGCGATCATGAACATCGGCGAGCTGCTCCGGGCGGAGGGCGACCTCGTGGGGGCGCTCGCCGAGTATCGGGTCGCGGCCGCCCTGCGCGAGCGCGCCACGCCCAGCGGCGCGGCGCGCGGCGAGCTCGCGATCACCTACGACCGGATCGGCGACGTGTTGCTCGCGCAACGCGACGCGCCGGGCGCCGTCGCGATGTATCGCAAGAGCCTCGCGCTCGCCGAGACCCCCCACGATCTCGCCGTCAGCCACGACAAGCTCGGCGACGTCCTCGTCGCGGGCGCGGACCTCGCCGGCGCGCTGGTCGAGTTCGAGGCCGCGCTCGCGATCCGCAGCGCCTCGCCGCCGGACGCGCAACGCCAGCGCGACCTCGGGGTCATCTACGAGCGGATCGGCAACGTCTACCTCGAGCGCAAGGATCACGCAGCGGCGCTCGCGCGCTTCACGCTCGGGCACGCGATCGCGATGTCGCTCGCGACGACCGAGCCGAGCGACGCGAACCGGCGCGATCTCGCGATCAGCTACGACCGGATCGGCGACGTGCTCGTCGATCGCGACGATCTCGTCGGCGCGCTCGCGAACTATCGCGAGAGCCTCGCGCTGCGCGCGGCGCTCGCGGCCAAGGACCCTGACAACGTGGACTGGCAGCGGCAGCATTCGCTGGCGCTCGACGACATCGCCGACGTGATGCTCGCGCAGCACCAG
>JAPLLF010001227.1 GCA_026387715.1 Pseudomonadota bacterium | reverse complement strand
TCGGGGCGTGGCTCGCCGCCGCGTTCCGGGCCGCGCAGCGTCACGGCTGCCCGGTGCGCGACCCGGGGCAGCTCGATGCGTTCTGGTATCCGGATCAGATCCTGATCGATCTGTGGCTGTCGGAGGCGATGCTGCACGTCGGCCGGCTCGACGAGGCGATCGCCCTGCGCGCGAACCGGCTCGAGGGGCGCGAGGCGGCGTGGCCGCGGCACACCCGGATCCTCGCCGACTGGCGCGCGTCGTCGCAGCTCGTCGCGTGGAGCTACGCGCACGAGGGCTACTGGCGCGGCGACGACGCGCGCGCGGTCGAGGGGTTCGGGCGGGTCGAGCCCGGCGACGCGATCGATCTCGCGGTGTTCCTCGACGCGCTCGTCGCGCTGGGGCGCGAGGCGGAGGTCCCGCTCGCGTGGGCGCAGTTCGGCCGCGGGCGCGGGTACGCGTCGCCCAACGCGCGGCTCGCCGCGGTGCGCGGGCTGCTCGCCGCGGGCGACTGGCGGCAGGGGCTCGAGGAGCTGTGGCGGGTCGAGCTGACCGAGCCCGGGCGCGACGAGCACGTCGCGATCGCCCGCTGCGGGCTCCTGCTGTCGGCCGCGCCGATCGAGGTCGCGGAGCTCGCGCTCGGCGATCGGGTCGCGATCGGGGCGCCCTCGCTGGCGCGGCGGCTCGCGCGCGACATCGCGGACTTCATGCCCGCCGCGGCGACGAGCGGCCTGGTCGCGCGCGCGCTCGGTGGGCGCGGCGCGACGGTCGAGTTCGATCCGGCGTGGCTCGCGGGGTTTCCAGCCGACACGCGCAGCCGCCGCGCGCTCGACGCGCTGTTCGCCACCCACGGCACACTGGCCGGCGCGAGCACGCGCGGCGATCAGCTCGTCGATCGCTGGCTCGCGGTCGCGTTCGAGGGCGCCGCCGAGGACGATCCCGCGGCGCTCGTGCAGGCCGCGGCGTACGCGGCGGCCCAGGCGCTGGCGCGCTACCTCGCCGCGACCACCGCGCCGCCGAACCCGATCGCGGGCGCGCTGCGCACCGTCGCGAGCGAGGCGCTCGAGCTGGTGCGTCGTCACCGCGACCGGCTCGGCGATCGCGAGGTGCGGGCGATCCTCGCGGCGATCGAGCCGCTGCTCCGCCGGGTCGATCGGTGGATCGGCAGCGCGTGGCTCGCGACCGTCGAGCGCGCGTGCGGCATCGACGAGCGCACGCGCGGCGACGTCGCGGCGTTCGCGCACGATCTCGCGACGGTCGGCGCGCGCCTGCTCGGGCCAGAGGAGGCCGCGGTGCTCGCGGCCTCGGTCGCGCGGCTGCACCGCGAGCGCCCGGACGGCTGGGCGCGCGCGGTCGGCACCCAGGCCGAGCGGCTCGCGCTCCACACCGGCCTCGCGGGCGTCGACGAGTGGGCCGACGCGCTGGTCGCGCAGCTCGCCGAGCGCGCGCTCGACCTCGACGACGCGATCGACGGCCTGCACACCGCGTGCTTCCTCGCCGAGGGCCGCAGCGCCACCCCGGCCGTCCACCTCGCGCTCCTGCTGCTGCGCGCCGGCCGCGCGCCGGCCGCGCTGGCGGTGCTCGTCGCCGGGCTCGGCGCCGCGACGCCGCGGCAGCGCGACGGCGCGCTCGCGACGCTCGCCAGCGAGTGGAAGAGCGACATGCCGCTGGCGTTCGACAAGCTCGCGGCGGGGATGTTCGAGGCGCTGCAGCACGGCGAGCCCGCGCGCGCGGAGAAGCTCGGTCGGCTCGCGGTCGCGATCGATCCGACCAACGGCGAGGCGCACCGCAACCTCGGGCTCGCGCTCGCGCAGCAGGGCAAGCTCGCCGACGCGCTCCACCACCTCGTCGTCGCGACGCCGGAGCAGGCGACGCAGATCCTCGCCGGGGTGCTGTCCCAGGCCGGCAAGCAGGCCGACGCGCTCGGCGTCCTCGACTACGCGAGCCGGTGGTACGTGCGCGCCGATCAGTGGCTCACGTACGGCGGCGTCGCGTACGTGGCGATGGACAACGTCCGCACGGTCAAGGCGTATGGCCTGGCGTACCGGCTCGATCCGGGCGCGTTCGACGCGAGCCAGCTCAACGCGTACGCCGGCGTGCTCGACGAGGTCGGCGACTACGCCACGTGCGCGGCGATCGCGGATCGGCTGCTCGCGGTCGCCGGCGACGATCCGCTGTGGCGGACGTGCGCGTGGAACCACCAGGCGTGCGCGGCGATCGGCGACGGCGATTTCGCCCGCGCGACCGAGCTCGCCGAGCGCGCGGTCGCACAGAACCCGCTGCCCGACAACGCCGGCCCGTTCGCGACCACGCTCGAGCGCGCGCGGACCCGGACCCAGACGTTCCCGGCGAGCTCGACGATGGCGGAGTCGACCGAGGCGATCGTCCAGCTGCTCGAGGCCGGCGAGCACGCCGCGGCGGCGGCGCGGCTCGGCGATCCGTCGTGGTTCGTGCGGCGGTGCGCGCTGGTCGCGTCGCGCCATCGCTACGCGTCGGAGAACCACGTCGCGGTCACCGCGCGCGCGCGCGCCGCGGCCGCCACGATCCTCGCCGACAGCGTGGGCGTCGCCGACCGCGACGCGGTGATCGCGCGCGCGCTCGCGCTGGCGATCCGCGAGCACGCCTACTTCGCGCGCGACCCCGTGCCCGTGCTCGGCGACCGCATGACCCGCGAGGCGTTCCACCGCGAGTTCCGCGCGCGCGGCGGCGTCGTGCTCGGCGACGACGCGCCGCCGCCGCCGCCGTTCGTCGATCGCGTCGGCGTGCCCGGCGCCCGGGTCGCGCGCGTCAGCGACTACGTCGCGCTGCTCCGCGACCTCGCCGCGCTGCGCCCGCGCGAGGCGCTCGCGCAGTTCGATCTCGACGAGGCCGGCTACCTCGAGCTGTCGCGGGCGTGGGGCGCGGCGATGGACGCCGACCCGACGCTCGCGCCGACCGTCGCCGCGGGCCTCGCGCAGCAGCGCTGACGAGACCACCTCGGCGGAGAACCCGGGGCCTCGCGCGCTGCGCGAGGGGTGGGTCGTGGACGCGTTCGACGGCGACGTTGAGCTTGCCCCCATCGTTGAGTTTGACGCTGGGCCGCGGTGCTTCGTTGCCGTCGGTCGACGGCAACGAAGGGGGCAAGCTCAACGTCGCCGTTCAGGGCGTCAACGAGAGGGTCGACGTCAAACGCGTCAACGACGACGATCGGTCATCGACGTATCAACTCCCGACGAGCGCTCACGAGCTGGTGAGGCCGCCGTCGACGACGATCACCGCGCCGGTGGTGAACGACGCGGCGTCGGACAGCAGGTAGATCGCGGTGCCCGCGATCTCGGCGGGCTGGGCGTGGCGGGCGAGCGGGGTGCGGCTGATGACGTGGTCGCGCAGCATCGGGTTGCCGACGATCGCGGACGCGAACTTGGTCTCGACGAGGCCGGGGGCGATCGCGTTGACCCGGATGTTGCTCCCGCCGAGCTCGAACGCGAGGGTCTGGGTCAGGCTGATCACGGCGGCCTTCGACGCGCCGTAGATGCCCTGCATGGGCGCCGCGCGGATCCCCGCGACGCTCGCGACGTTGACGATCGCGCCGCCGCGATCGCCGTCGGCGCGCGTGCGCGCGTGGCGGACCAGCGCGCGCGCGCCGTAGAGGTAGCCGCGCACGTTGACCTCGAAGGTCTTGTCGATCGCGGCGTCGGGCGTGTCGATCAGCGGCCCGAAGTACGGGTTGGTCGCCGCGTTGTTGACGAGGCCGTCGAGCCGGCCGAAGTGGGCGACCGCGCGCGCGACCATCGCGTCGACCTCGTCGGGCTTGCCGGTGTGGCACGCGACCGCGAGCACGCGATCGGCGGGCAGCGAGGCCGCGACGCGATCGAGATCGGCCTGCTTCCTGCTCGCGAGCACGACCCGGGCGCCGGCGGCGACCGCGGCGCGCGCGATCGCCTCGCCGATGCCGCGGCTCGCGCCGGTGATCGCGACGACCTTGTCTTGCAGCTGCATCGATCCGATCGATCCGCTCATCGGCGGAGCGTACGCGAGGTCAGACGCGCATTCGCGCGCGCGCGGTCGGAACCACCTTGTGGCGCGCGCGCCGGCCCTGGCTATCGAACCGGAGCATCAACGGGCCCGCGGCGAGCAGCGCGAAGCCGACGACCACGAGCTGGAGCGCCGTGCCGGCGAGCAGGGCGGTCGCGGTGAGCGCGCCGATCGGGGCGACGGCCAGCATGCCGATCGCGAGGCGCGACTCGCGCAGCGACGCGAGCGCGAGCGGCACGCTGGTCATCAGCGCCATCACGCCGAACCCGTAGGCGGCGCGGGCGGGTGGGGCATCGCGCGCCCCGTAGAGGATGAGGGCGATGCCGGCGAGCACGGCGACGAGCGCGACGACCGATTCCCGAGAGTCGAACAGCGGACGCTTGGTCATGGGGACCTCGCCATCGATCGTAACCCGTCGCGGTTGCGAAAGAATCGTCGTCGGGGTTGACGCGGCGTGTTACCCGGGCCATAAAATGAATGACGGTTCATTCATTCACTCGAAAGCCCGGAGCACGCCCATGGCGCAGCAGAACTTCTACAAGGCGAACCTACGCGACCTCTCGTTCCTGCTCTTCGAGCAGTTCCACCTCGAGGAGCTGCTCAACACTGCGCCGTTCGCGAGCTGGGGCAAGGACGAGGTCGTCGCCGTGCTCGAGCAGGCCTACGAGTGGGTACAGCAGCACCTGGGCCCGATCAACGCGAGCGGTGACGCCGAGGGCTGCCGGCTCGAGAACGGGCAGGTGAAGGTCCCGGCGGGCTTCAAGGAGGCGTGGAAGGCGCTGTTCGACGCCGGCTGGCGCTCGCTGCCGCTCGACGAGAAGCACGGCGGCCAGGGCGGCCCGTTCACGCTCGCGATGATGGTCGAGGAGTTCATGAGCGGCTCGAACTCGAGCTTCAACATGTACCCGGCGCTCACGCACGGCGCCGCCGAGGTCATCCTCACGTTCGGCACCGAGGCGCAGCACAAGACGTACGTCGCGATCATGTTCAACGGCATGTGGGCCGGCACGATGTGCCTCACCGAGCCGCAGGCCGGCAGCGACGTCGGCTCCGC
Organism: Pseudomonadota bacterium; assembly: GCA_026387715.1. Taxonomy (GTDB): domain Bacteria; phylum Myxococcota_A; class Polyangia; order Haliangiales; family Haliangiaceae; genus JABFXX01. The sequence continues at coordinate 5,207 of JAPLLF010001227.1, read as the reverse complement.
GTCGACGATCGCGACCAAGCGCGCCGACGGCACCTACGCCATCAAGGGCACCAAGCTCTACATCTCCGGCGGCGACCAGGACATCACCGCGAACATCATCCACATGGTGCTCGCGCGGACGCCCGACGCGCCGGCGGGCACCAAGGGGCTGTCGCTGTTCATCGTCCCGAAGATCCGCCCCGACGGCACGCCGAACGACGTCGCCGTCGCCGGCATCGAGCACAAGATGGGCATCCGCGCGTCGTCGACCGCCCAGCTCGTGTTCGGCGAGAACGACGGCTGCTTCGGCGAGCTGATCGGCACCGTCGAGCAGAAGGGCATGTCCCAGATGTTCCACCTGATGAACGCCGCCCGCATCGGCGTCGGCATCCAGGGCGTCGGGATCGCGTCGTCGGCGTACTTGAACGCGCTCGAGTACGCCAAGGACCGCAAGCAGGGCTCGAACATCAAGCAGTGGAAGGACGCGAGCGCGCCGCGCGTCGCGATCATCGAGCACCCCGACGTCAAGCGGATGCTGCTCGACATGAAGGCGCGCGTCGAGGGCATCCGCGCGCTCGCCGTGAAGCTCACGATGCACGTCGATCGCGCCAACGTGCTCAAGCGGACCCCCGACGATCCGGCGGCCAAGGCCGCGGCCGAGTACCACGAGGGCCAGGTCGATCTGCTCGTGCCGCTGATCAAGGCGTACGGCAGCGATCAGGCGTTCACGATCTGCGCGACCGCGATCCAGGTGTACGGCGGCGCGGGCTTCCTCAAGGACTGGCCCGTCGAGCAGTACTGCCGCGACTCGAAGATCTTCTCGATCTACGAGGGCACCAACCACATCCAGTCGATGGATCTCGTCGGCCGCAAGCTGATGCAGCGCGGCGGGGCGAACATCGCCGCGTTCGGCGCCGACGTCGGCAAGTTCGTCGCGGCGAACAAGGAGCACCCGGTGCTCAAGGACAGCATCGCGGCGCTCGCGCAGGCGATGGAGGCGCTGACCGCCACCGGTGGCAAGTTCATGATGTGGTTCGGCGGCGGCAAGATCGAGATGGTGCCGACGGTGTCCAACCGCTTCCTCGAGATGATGTCGGAGACCGTCGTCGGCTGGCTGCTGCTCGACGCGGCGGTGATCGCGGAGGCGGCGGTCGCCGCGGTGCCGGCCGACCATCCCGATCGCGCGTTCTACGCGGGCAAGCGCTACGCCGCGCAGTACTTCGCGCAGAACGTGCTGCCGGGGGTCGTCGCCAAGGCGCAGCTGATCGCGCGCGAGGATCGCTCGGCGCTCGACATTCCGGCCAACGCGTTCGCGCCGTAGCGGCCGGCGTGGCATCGTCGGGGCATGCGCATCGTCGTGGCCTCGACCCTGTTCGTGCTCGCGTGTGGTGGCGGCGGCGGCAAGGGGGGCAAGGTCGCGACGACGACGCCGGCCGGCAAGCCCGTCCCCGTCACCGCGGTGGCCGGCGCGACGTGCGCCGACGCGGCGACGCTCCTGCGCGGCAAGAAGCTCGGCAAGGAGGCCGGCGGCGCGAAGGAGAACGTGATCAAGACCTCGTGTGAGGCCGATCACTGGACGCCCGAGCTGCTCAAGTGCGTCACGAGCACGCCCGATGGGACGACGTGCCTCGCCAAGCTCGACGCCACCCAGCGCCAGGCCTACGACGCGCGCATCGCGGCGTGGGTCGAGGCGTACGGCCAGGAGGCCCAGGACGATCAGATCGACGCGCACAACTTCGACGAGCCCCCGCCGCGCGAGGATCCCGAGGATCCCCCGCCCGACGAGGGCGAGTACATCGCGTGCGGCGAGGTGGTCACCGATCGACTCGCCAAGGAGTTCCCGGGGCCGACCAAGGAGAAGGTCCCGGCCGACGGCGACTTCGTCAAGATCCGCAAGCTGCTCTACGTCCAGACGTGCAACGCGAACGAGCGCGGCCAGGCGTGGGCGGGGGACGCGCGCAAGTGCCTCCGCGACGGCGGCGACACCGTCACGTGTATGGGCAAGCTCGAGGCCGCGCACGTCGGCGAGGTGGCCAAGCGGGCGCAGGACGCCGACGCGATCGCGAAGAAGGCGTTCGAGCTTCGCAAGAAGCCCGCCGCGGTCGGCTGCGCGCAGGTCACCGCCGCGCACTACGGTGACGCGATGTGGAAGGGCAAGCTCGACAAGCTCGCCGCCAAGGATCGCAAGGCGGCGATCGACGCGTCGCGCGCCGCGATGACCAAGGCGTGCACCACGGACAAGTGGGACGTCACGGAGCGCGCGTGCATGGTCGGCGCGGGCGTCGACAGCTGCGTGCCCGCGCCGCACGCGTGGGGATATCCCGCGCGCGGCGTGATCTACCCGACCGGCGTCGCCGAGTGCGACGCGTACGTCGCCGCGATGGTCGCCTACGCGAGCTGCAAGAACACGACGCCCGACATCCGCGACGCGATCTACCAGTCGCTCGATCAGATGCTGCAGGTGATCCACGACGTGCCCGCCGACGCCAGGGAGACGCTAAAGTCGGGGTGCAAGTCGGGCGGCGACGCGATCCAGAGCCTGGTCGCGACCTGCACGCCGTAGCGCCTCGTAGCGCCTCGTTGGGCTCGCGCACGCCGAGCCCGAATTTGGAGCCGAGCCAGAGTCCGAGTCCGAGCACGAGTCCGAGTCCGAGCACGAGCACGAGCACGAGCACGAGCACGAGCACGAATCCGAGGCCGCAGCCGATCCCGAGCACACCCGCCCACGCTCCGGATTTCCGGGACTAGAACACGCCGGGCTCGAACAGATCGGAGAAGTCGTTCGCGCTCGTGACGGCGGGGAGCAGCGGGACGCCGAGCAGCTTCTGCACGGAGGCGACGAGCGAGCTGTGGGTGTACGGCACCGTCGAGACGTGCCCGGCCTTGACGTGCTGGCCGATCGCGAGGAACGGGATGACGTTCGTCGAGTTGCCCTCGTCCCAGGTCAGGAAGATGACGGCGTCGGCGTGCGCCTGCGTGTAGGCGATCAGGCGGGGCAGCTCGGTGGACAGCCAGGTGTCGCCGGCCGTGATGTTCGCCGCGGTGAACAGCAGCGACGCGCAGGTGAGCGCGCCGTGCATGTCGTGGCAGAGATCCGGGGTGATGAACACGTAGCCGTGGAGCCCGCCGCCGGCGAGATCGCCGGCGAAGTCGTCGTACGACTTGTGGTGGCTCGCGCAGCCGATCGCCGTGTCGGTGGGCGGGCTGCCGACGACGTCCTGGAAGAACACGAACGGGTCGTGCTTGGGCGCGTAGTGGCCGGACCCGGCGATCGGGCACGTCGCGCTGGTGATGCCCTCCTGGTACGACATCCAGCTGACGCCGCCGGCGGCGAGCGTGGTGGACAGGTGTGCGGTGCTCGCCGTGGAGTTGGCGGCCGACGGATCGTCGTCGTTGCTGAACGTGTGATCGGCGAACACGTTGGTCCCGGCCTCCATCCAGACGTAGTGCGGCTCGCTCGGCAGCGACGGCAGCGCGTCGCCGAACATCGTCGCCGAGGCGGCGGTCGCGAGCAGGCCGTTGAGGTACGGCGCGTCGGTCGTGTTGCCGTAGATCTGCGCGTTCGCCTTGTTCTCGAACGGGATCACGAAGATCGTGTTGATCGCGCGGCCAGCCGTGGGGGCATCGATTCCCACGGGCGTGGTGTCGGGCGCGTTGGGATCGGCATCGACGCGATCACCCGCGCCGGGCTTGTCGGAGCCACACGCGCAGAGCAGGCCGAGGCCGAACATCGTCGCCATTCGCATCCCGGGAGGGAACCACACCACCCACGAGCGTGTCGCGTTAGATCGTCGTGAAGGGCGGGAACCTCATTCGACGATCTTCACGAGCGCGAGCCTGGGCGTCGTGGTCTCGAGGTCGTAGTGGCCGAGCGCGTAGATCGCGCCGCCGAGCCTGACGACGTCGACGAGCTCGCCGTTGCCGCTCGGCGCCGCGACCTCCGCGAGGCCGGCCTTCTGGTAGGCCGCGTCGAGCATGACGCTGGTGGCCGCGAAGCGCTGCCAGCCGAACGCCGTCTTGCCCGCCGCGGTCGCGGCGCCGACGACGATCGGGCGATCGGCGCCGTCGAGGACGACCGCGCGGCCGGTCGACGGCCCGCCGTGCTGGTGGTTCGCGGCGACGACGTACGGCGTGGCGCCCTCGACGAAGCGCGCGACCATCACCTCGGTGTCGTTGTCCATGCCACCCACGGCGAAGATCGAGTGGTCGGGCAGCACGACGGCGTCGTGCATGAGGTCGGGGGTCGCGGTCCCGGCGGCGCCGCGCGCGCTGTCGCCGAGCGGGATCAGGTTGTTGCCATCATCGGCGAGCACCTGCCAGGTCGACGGCGTCCCGAACTCGCCGACGTCGCGGAACCTGCCGTCGATCGACAGGATCCGGCACGGTGACCCGGCGAGCGGGCCCGAGGTCCCGCGGTCGGTGCTCCCGCCGATGAAGAACGCGTTCTGCTTGCTGGGATACACGATGCCAACCGCGACTCCCGTCGAGGGGCCGTACATGGTTTCGATCGTGACCTCCGAGAGCCCCGACTGTTGCGCCGGGCTCACGACTTCCGTGCTCGCCTCGCCGTCGACGCCACGCGTGGCGACGTGCGTGATCCCCGAGCCCGCCTCGCGATACGCGACGTAGACCCGACCGAGCGTATCCGCGACGAGCGAGGTGCACGCGACGTTCTGGCCGGCGACGGCCAACGTGAGCTTGCCGTCGGTGCCGAACGTCGAGTCCACCGCGCCGCTCGCGTCGAACCGGAGCACGTGCGCGACCCAGTGCGCGCCGTCGATGTTCGACACGCACGCGAGCAGCTTGTCGCCCTGGACCGCGAGCTCGGCGGCGTAGCCGACCTCGCCGTCGATCGTCCGCACGCCCGCGGTGCCGAACGTCGGGTCGAGCGAGCCGGCCACCGGCGGGGGCGCCGCGTCGGGCGACGGCGTGAGGTCCGGGCCTGCGTCCGGCGCCGGATCGTCGAGCATCGGGGTCGCCGGGTCGGCGCAGGCGGTGGTCAGCGAGGAGGCGAGCGACAGGGCGAGCAGCGTGCGGTTCATCATGACGGTCCTCATGAGCACGCGCTGGGCCGGCCGAGCTTCCAGTAGATTCAAGCCGTTAGCCAACCAGACGACCGTGCGCGCACGGGGTGACCGCGTGCGCGCACGTGCGTTGACTCGCCGACGACCACCTCGCTACGATGGGCGCCCGTGGGAGCCGACACGACCGCAGCGGAGGTGGACCTC
>JAPLLF010000837.1 GCA_026387715.1 Pseudomonadota bacterium | reverse complement strand
GCGCTCGAGGGCGACGCGGATCTCGTGGCGCGGATCGTGCGTACGTTCCGCGATCGCTGGCTCGACGGCGCGCCGTCGTTCGCGCTGCTGATCGCGCCGTACCTCGAGAGCCTGCCGAAGGAGCGCAGCGGGCTCGCGCCGTGGATGGATACAGCGGGGACGTCGATGGGCGACGAGGTGCCCGACGGGCTCACCGACGACGACTTCGATCCGTCCAGGGTGCGCCATCCCGCCGTCGATCCCCAGCTCGGCGACGACGAGGGCGGCGACCCGACCGGGGCGTCGGAGCCAGCGGAGGCGACCAGGCGGTACGTGCCCGGCAGCGCACCCGGCAGCGACGGTCGCCCCGATCGTCGCAAGGTCGTCCGGGGGCCCCAGGAGTGGCTCGAGCTCCTGCGCGCGGTCGGCGTGCAGCGCGAGCCCCGCGAGCTCGTCGCGCGTTACTACCGCGAGCTGGCGATGCCGAACGTGATCCCGTTTCCGTCGCAGCGGATCGAGCGCGCCGGCGATCCGCTGCCCGAGGGGCTCGAGCTGTGGGAGGCCGGCAGCGGGCTCGAGGCCATCGACTGGTTCGAGACGCTCGCGCGGAGTCCCGTGGTCGTGCCCGGGGTCACCACCGTGCAACGCGTCTACGGCGTGACCGAGGGCGGCGAGCCCGAGCGCCGTCCGCCCGATCTCTACGTCGGGATCGACTGCTCCGGATCGATGGGCAACCCGGCCCATCAGGTCGCGTATCCGGTGGTCGCCGGGGTCGTGCTCACGCTGAGCGCGCTCCGCGCCGGCGCGCGGGTGATGGCGTGCCTGTCCGGCGAGTGGCACGGGCAGGGCCAGTTCACGCAGACCGCCGGCTTCGTCCGCGACGAGCGCGCCGTGCTCGGCGTGCTCACCGACTACCTCGGGACCGGCGCCGCGTTCGGGCTGCCCCGCCTCGTGAAGACGTTCGTCGACGCACCCAGACCCACGCGCCCGGTGCACATCCTCATCGTCAGCGACTCGGATCTGTTCGGCGAGATCGACGGCACCAAGGACGGCTGGGCGCTGGCCAGGCGCGCCGTGGAGCAGGCCGGGGGCGGCGCGAGCGCGGTGCTTCGCCTCGACGGCGGCGACTATTACGCGCCGAACCTCCAGCAGCTGCGGGACGCGGGCTTCACGCCGTACCTGGTCGCGAGCGAGCTCGAGCTCGTCGCCTTTGCGCGCGCCTTCGCCCGGCGTACCTTCGGGAAGTCGTGAGCGCGAACGTCGAACGTCTGACCAACCGGCTCGCGAGCACGCCGCCCGTGTTCCGGGGGCGCGCATCGGGCGAGGACGCCCTCCGGATCGACGCCGTGGTCGCGGATCTCGTGCGCGATCGCGGCACGCGGCCGCTGGAGCCCGACGAGGTCGCGCGCTTCATCCTCGGTGCCGCCACGCCGGCCCGTCACCTCGAGCTGGTGCTGGTCGCGAGCTGGCTGCTCCACGACGAGGCGTTCGCCGGCTCGCCGACCGACGCGTTGCTCGCGCTGCTCGACGGCCGCCTGGCCGAGCTCGCCACCCTCGTGGTCCCCCGCCTGTTCGTCGAGGACGCCGAGCGTCGCGAGGAGCTCGTGCGCACGTGCCTCGCCGCGCTCGACCGCGTCCCCGAGGGCGAGACGCCGGTCGCTGCCGAAGATCGCCTCGCGGTGCTCGACTCGGTGCGGCGCAAGGCCCTGCTCCGGGACGCCCGCGCGCGTGAAGATGCGCGCGAGGTCGAGCGCAAGAAGCGCAAGGCCGAGCTCGAGCGCTTGCGTCTCGAGGAAGAGGAAGCCCAGCGCCAGGCCGCCCGGACCACGCACGAGGACTGAAGACGTGTCGATTAATGGGAAATGAAGCGAGTTCCGGAAATAGTCTGAGCAGCTGGTCTTGTTCTCGTCGAGATGACTGACGAGAACCGTAAGCCTCGAGTCGCCGAGCCGCAG
>JAPLLF010000891.1 GCA_026387715.1 Pseudomonadota bacterium | reverse complement strand
GGCGCCTCGGCGCCAGCTGGTGCCCCCACCGTCGACCCCGCCGTCGGGGAGGTCGACATCCGCGCCCGGCCAGGCCGGCGCACCGTGGAGGAGCGGCAGCACGCCGTCCTCGAACTGATGGCCGGCAAGGCGACGATCGACCAGATCGCGCGGCGGCTCGGCGTCCACGCCGCGACGGTCGAAGGCTGGCGCGTCGACGCGCTGGGCGGCGTCGAGCAGGCGCTGCGACGCGGCACCGGCAAGACGGCGGCCGAGCTCGAACTCGAGCGCAAATACCGCGACCTGGAGAAGGTCGTCACGACGCTGTCGATCCAGAAATGCCTGCTGGAGAACGCGCTGGAGACCGAGCGTGCCGGGCGCCCTACCGGGCCCGCGAGGTCGCGGCGATGACTCGCCAGACCAGCGCGGGTGACGCCGGCGTGAAGCTCGTGTGCGCGACGTTCGACCTGTCGCGCGCCGCTTACTACGCCGACGCGCGGCGGCAACTCGTCGCTGCGGTGCCCGCCGTCGACGACGGCAAGGTGGTCACGCTGCCGCGCCGGCCACGGCACACGACCGCCGAGGTCGTGCTGCTGCGCATCCGCGAGGTGCTGGCGCGCGAGACCTCGACGGCGTGGGGCGTGCGCAAGGTCTGGGCGACGCTGCGCCGGGAGGGCCTCAAGGTCTCGCGTCGCCGGGTCCACGCGATCATGCGCGCCCACGACCTGGTCCTCGCCCGCGACAGCGAGCCCGGTGAGCCCACGCGCGGCCACGTCCATGTGCCTGACCCCAACCGACGCATCGCCACTGACCTGACGACCGTCTGGACGCGCCAGGACGGCGTCATGGCGCTCGTGCCGACGATCGACTGCGGCGACCGCACCGCCGTCATCGAGGTCACCAAGGACCAGCACGGCCCTGCCGTGCTCGCCTCCGTCGAGGCCAAGCTGGTCGCCGCGTTCGGCTCGCCCGACCGCGTGCCCGAGGGCGTCGAGTTGCGTACCGATCACGGCCCGCAGTACACCGGCGCCGACTGCGAGGCGCTGTGCCGCCGCTGGCACCTCGATCACACCTTCGCGCCCGTCGGCCGCCCGACCGGCAACGCCGTCGTCGAGCGCTTCATCCGCACACTCAAGGAGGAGCTGATCTGGCTCCGCGACTGGGACAGCGCCCACGAGCTGCGCACGGCCATCGCGAGCTGGCTCAAGCACTACCTCGGGCACCGGCCCCATCAAGCCCTGAACTGGCAGACGCCGAACGAGCGCCGCGCCGAGCGGCTCGCTACCCCGGCTGCGCTGGCCGCATGATCATGACCTCGCGCGCACCGCACAACCCGAATCCCAGGTGCGCGCGTGTCTTGTTTTCGGGGGGACACTACAGACGTTGAGAAGAAGCTCCGGCGTTGGGAGGAAGCGTTCGAGAAAGGCGAGCTACCTGCCGACCTCGGCATCGAGCGCATGACCGAGCTGAGATCACGGCGTGACGAGTTGCGCCACACGCTGACCAAGGTCGTGCCCATCGTTCCACCGCCTCCCCACATCTTCGCGGCGTCCAACGTGCAGCGCTTCCGTGACCACGTCCGAGGGATCTTTCTCAGCGGCGACAACGCGCTGACCAAGCACTACCTCCGCCACCTCGTGGCGAGGATCGAGGTCACCGACAC
>JAPLLF010001021.1 GCA_026387715.1 Pseudomonadota bacterium | reverse complement strand
TTCCCCACGACCGAGGTGACGTCAACGACCCTCCCGACGGGTGGCTTGTTCCAGACGCCATGGGGTGGAACCCTCGCCAGCCCCCTGCCGGCGTTCGTCACCGCGTGGCAGGCTTCGGCAACCACACCCGGCCGTGTCTTCGCGGGTGGTCTCTACTTCAATCCTGCCTCGATCCAGGTCTCCGTATCGAGCGGTCACGCCAGCTTCGGCCCCGTCCTCGCGGCCGAGGCAACGGGGGACATGCACCTGAGCGAGGTCGCGGTTCAGGACGTGTACATCCACGAGGGCGCACCCGAACAGCCCATCATGGTCACGCAGAACCAGGTGTTTCGGATCACGCACGTCTCCGACGGCGGCACGGTCGCGACGTACGATCGCCTCGGCGTCACGGCGCCGCCGGGTGGCGCGGCCCCACGCGGCGTCCGCTTCGCGCGGCACCCGATCGACGGAGGCTCTCTCGGCGTGATGGACGACCCCAACTCGGGCTTCCAGGCGACCCAGATCGTCGGCAGCGCGAACGAGTCCCCGACGTTCGCGCAACTCGAGTCCCCGACGGTCTTCCCGCTCGACTTCGCGCTCGGCTCGCTCGATGGCATCACGCGTCCCGATGTCGCGATCCTGCGCGCCGATGGCAGCGGCAACAGCAGCTTCCTCTCGGTCTATCCGAACCTGACGGTGTCGCCCTACCACGTCGACTCGATCCAGGCGGTCGCGCTGCCGGCGGGCTACACGATGCTCGCGGTCGGCGACTTCGACGGAAATCCGTCGACGCCCGATCAGATCCTCGTGCTGTCGAAGACGATCGCCGAGCTTCCGGAGCGCTGCTACGAGCTCCAGCCGACGTGCCTGGCCGCATGCGGCGTCGGCCACTGCTGAGCCCACGGATCACCCGATCGTCCGGCGGACGAACCAGTACATCCCCGCGATCCCGATCGCCACCGCGAGCACGCGCACGACGATCCGTCCGGCTCTCGGACGACATCGATGAAGCGCGATGATCAGCGGCGCGAGGATCGCGATCAGCATCGCCTGGCCGAGCTCGACCCCGACGTTGAACCCGAGCAACGTCTTCGCGATCCCGGTCGACGCGAGGTCCAGCTCGCGCAGCGCGCTCGCGAACGCGAACCCGTGGATGAAGCCGAACGCGGTCGCGATCTTCCAGCGATGCTGTCGCCACCGCCCGAGATAGGCCTCGACCGCCGTCGCGACGATCGTCAACGCGACCAGCGGCTCGATCACCGACGGTGGGATCCGCACGATCCCGAGGGCCGCGAGCGCGAGGGTGACCGAGTGGCCGAGCGTGAAGCCGGTCGCGATCCCGAACAGCCCGAGCAAGGTCCCACCACCGAGGAGCAACGCGAGCAGGAACAGGATGTGGTCGATGCCGTCGGCCAGCTTCCAGCCGTCCGCGTCGCGCCACTGGTTCGGCCACGCGCCGATGTGCTCGACGCCGGTCTTCACGAGCGCGCCGAGGCTGACGGCCGACGAGCGCCCGGTGAGCTCGAGCACCGTCGCGTCGTGTCGAAGCATCGTGACGTGATCGCCACCGAACGCCCTGGCCTTGACGAGCACCTCGAACGTCGATGGCAACCTCGCGATCACCGGCAGCGCCCAGCGCAGCGTCGATGCCCCGGCCGGGCAGGTCGCGTGGCCGGTGAGGCTCATCGTGTTCGTCGCGGCGCGCAGCGCGGCGGTCGTCGTCGTCCACGTGCACGGCCCCGCGTTCGTCGTGATCGCCGCGAGGCGATAGCTCGCGTTCGCGAGCATCTCCGGATCGGCTCCGCCCGCGAGCCGCGTGGCGACCCCGGCCTCGAGATCGAACACGATCGTGACCTCCCCGGCGGTCGCCTCCACCTTGAGGTAGCCGAGGTCGAGGGGATGCGCCGCGGCCGGGTCGGCCCCGAGCACGACGAGCAGGAGCGTGACTACGAGGGCCTTGATACCGGACCTACGATTCCCGACGCTCTCCAGCCCGGATCGATCGGATCGAGCTCGAGCGCCTGGCGGCGATACGCGGCTGCGCGATCCACATGTCCTCGTAACTCCTCGATCTTCGCCGCGAGCTCGTAGACCTGGGCCTCGCGGGTGCCGGCTGCCAGGGCGGCCTCGATCTGCGCTCCCGCGAGCTCCACGCTCCCGGCGCGCAGCAGCGCCCGCGCGTACTGGAAGCGAACCTCCCAGCTCGCCCGGCGGCTGATCTCCTCCCGTCCGAGCTGCACGGCCTCGTCGATGTTCGTGCCGCGATCGACGAGCACCTCGATCAGATCGACCTTGTGACCGCGCGGATCATCGGCGAGCGCCTTGCGCACGATCACCTCCACCTGCGCACGGAGCTCGTCCGCAGACGTCGGATCCCCGCCGACCACGCGCGCGCGCGCCTCATCGAGCAGGTACCGCACCTGATGCGCCAGCTCGAAGGCGCGATCGAACTGCACCACGGCGTCGGCCGGGTGGCCGGTCCGCAGGAGCAGCTCGCCACGTTGCGCGATCGCGATGGCCGACTCGGGAGCGATGCGCGTGGCTTCGTCGAGCACGAGCTTCGCCGAGGCGAACGACCCGCGGCGTACGAGGAAGCGCGCCCACAACGCGCGGAGGTGTGCGGCGCCGAGCTTGTCACCACGGGGCTCCAGCGCCGCGGCCTTCACGAAGTCGGCCTCCGCCTCCAGATCGTGTCCCTGTGCCTGCGCGATCAGGGCACGCGTCGAATAGCCGCTCGAGTCGCCCTTGATCGCGATCGCCGTGGTCGCCGCGGACAGCGCCGCTGGCAGGTCGCCGAGCGCGAGCTCGGCCGTCGCGATCACGACGTACGCTCCGGCGCTGGGCTTCACCTTGAGCTGCTGGGTTGCGAGCTCGATCGCCTCGTGAAACTCGTGGCGAGCCGCCTTCAGCTTGGCGAGCACGAGGCGCGCGCCGTTCGGTGAAGCCAGGAGCGCGAGCGACTGGCTCGCGTAGGTCTCGGCACGATCGTAGTCGGCGCGATCCCCGGTGACCTGCGCACGCGTATAGTACAGCTCCGCGAGCTCGCCGGTGTCGTACGGCGACGCCAGCTGCGCGTTGCGCGCGACGAGCGTCGCCACCGTTGTTTCGAAGTCGCTCGAGTCCTCGGTGGTGAGCGGGAACCGGTAGTGCGCTTCGGCCGCCGTCACGCGGATCGGGTCGGCGGGTATGGCGGCCCCTCCACCACACCCGGCGAGCACCGCCAGCACCCACAGGAACCGCATGTCCTGGTACGATCGATTAGCACGTTTGGCTCGATCGATCCGGACCGAGTTCTCTCTCGTATGGGTGGGGCTAACGACTTCTTTCAAGGGGAATTCATGAAGAAACGAGTATTTGGAGGATTGGCCGTGCTGGCCGCGAGCGTCACATCGCTCGGCCTGTTGACCCGCATGGGCGAGGCGTCCGACCACGACGATGGCGAGAACGCGAACAAGGAGCGCTCGCTCAACCTCACCGACCATTTTGCATTCAAGTCACCAGGCGACCCGTCGAAGCTGTCGCTCATCATGTACTTCAACCCGAGGTCGCTCCCGGGCAAGCAGTACTTCATGGCGGAGAATGCCCGCTACGAGTTCCACGTCACCAAGCAGACGTCGACGAACAACGACGCCACCGGCCACGATGACTTCGTGTTTCGCTTCGAAGCCGGCGCCCCGAACGCGGTGGGCGTCCAGGCCATCAAGCTGACCGTGCTCAAGGACGTGGCGGGCACGCTCACCTCGATGGGCACCAATGACGGCCTGTCGACCGACCTGGCGTCGTCGAAGGCCGGGACGATCCACACGAACACCGGCAGTGGGGTCGGTGGCGTCGACGTCCAGTGGTTCGTCGGCCAGCGCGCCGACTCGTTCACGTTCGATGTCGTGCGCTTCTTCCAGGTGCGGAACTTCCTCGCCGGACGCTTCTTCGGCAAGACCACGAACCCGGCGGCGCCGAAGGGTGATGCGTCGGTGGGGCTCGCGATCAACTGTCACGGGGACACGTTCGGCGTCGCCGATACCGCCAACGCGGATGCCGACAACGTCAACCTGTGGAATCCGCCGTCCTGCGCGCCGGACTTCACGAAGAACCTCAACGTGACGGCGATCGTGCTCAACGTGCCGATCGCGCAACTCGGCGGCAGCGTGTTCGACACGTGGTCGACCATCTCGGTCGGTAAGTGAAGGGGATGACCATGAAGAACACCATCGCGAGCATCCTGTTCGGACTTTCAATCACCACGGTCGCCGCGAGCTGCGGCGACGACAAGGTCGCAGCGGTCGAGTGCGGCAACGGCACGTCGTTGAAGGACGGCGCGTGCGTGAGTGACACGACCTGTGGAGCCGGCACCGTGGCCAGCGGCGGCGCCTGTGTCAGCTCGAACATGACGACGTGCGGCCCCGGCACGATGGTCGAGGGCACGACGTGTGTCCCGACGGTCGTGCCGACGTCCTACACGCAGGTCGAGCACCTCGGTCGCCCGGGCATCAACGAGGCGTTGCTGCTCTCGGACGGCTTCCTCACGGGGTACAATGCGACGGCGCCGACGTTCGCGGGCGTGCCGCCGGCGACCCTCGACGCGGTCGTCGGCGAGGCGAAGACGGTCCTCAAGGCGCTCTATCTCGGGGTGTGTTTCACCAATGGCGTCGCCGGGATCACGAACCCCGCGAACGGCCTCAAGCCCGCCGGCATCCAGTGCCACGCGCTCGGCGCGGCCGTCCTCGCCAACGACGGCGAGACCCAGACCGCCGCCTCGATCACCGCATCGCAGGCGTACGCCGACGCCGTGTTCGGCCTGTTCGAGCCGGACGTCCTCCGCGTCGACACCTCGATCACGAGCACCTACTTCCACCTGTGCGGTGGCACCAGCAAGCAAGGCTTGTGCGGTGGTCGCTTCCCGAGCGACGACGTGATCGATGATACGTACAACTTCCTGCTCGCCGGTGGCGCGATCGACGCGAGCGCGCCGGCGCAGTTCCGCGCGCTGGTCAGCGACGGCGTCGCGTTCGACACGGCGGACGTCGCCGGCGATCACGGCAGCTTGCAGGCCGGTGATCCGAGCAACAAGAACCAGGGGCACCCGGCGATCTCGAATACGTTCCCGTATTCCGCCGCACCGTTCTGAGACATCGATAGATCCTCGAATCGACCCATGCCGCGCAGCTCGCGCGGCATGGCTCGTTTCGGCGCGACCGCCGCCAACCCGACGGCGTCTCCTGTCACGACGCGGTTGCTATGCTGAGACGATGGACATCGTTCTCTACCCGCCGATGCAGCCGAGCCGGCCGTGCCGCTTCTGCCTCAGCCTGCAAGGTGGCAGCGTGTTCGCCGACTTCGAGGTGGACCCCGACGGTCGCGTGTTCGTGGTGCGCGTCTCCTTCGACGGGTACGGTTGTTGTCACGCGCCCGCCGACGTTGGCCGGATGAGCGTGCGCGACTCCGAGGTGCTGCTGGCGATGGTGTCCGAGGGTGCGATCCACGCGGCGGCCGCGCCGGCACTGCGCGCGTACTTCCAGGAGCATCGCGACGCGTTCTGGAGCGACGCACTCGCACACCATGATCTGCTCTAGCCCACCCTATACTCCTGGTGATGCCACCCACCACCGAGCAGCAGCTTCGTCAACAGATCTGGAGTGATCCGACGGATCGTCAGCTGCTCAGCGTGTACGCGGATTGGCTCGCCACGACCGGCGACAAGGCACGCGCGGAGTTCGTACAGCTCTCGCTGCTGCCGAAGCGCACGTCGGAGCAGGCCAAGCGGCTGACGGCGCTGCGCAACAAGCATCGCGGTGCCTGGCTCGGCGCGGCGCGACCGTTCATCTACACGTGGGAAGAGGACGAGGACACGCCGGGCTTCGTTCGAAGATGTCAGTGCCAGATGGCGAAGCTGACGACCGGCTTCGAGCAGGTACGCGGGTTGGGCCCACGGCTCGTCGTCTCCGTGACGGCCCCGAAGGCCAAGCGCGAGACCATCGCGTTGTCGAAGTTGCCTCTCGGCACGCTGTGGGGCCTCGCGTTCTACGAAGCGGACGCGCAATGGATCACCGACGAGTTGATGACGACGCTCGCACCCGCGATGCACGGGCTCCGCGAGCTGGTGCTCCACGCCGAGGCGGCGCGGGCTTCGGATCGGGGCTTCGCGACGATCCTCGATCACATCGCGAGCGTCGAGCACCTCGATCTCACGATCGGCTGGAATCCCGAGCGCTGGCTCGAGCTGCTGATCGACCGCCAGCTGCCCTTGAAGACGCTGTCGTTACCGGGCTGGATCAAGGCACCGATGCGGAGGCGGCTCGCGAAGGTGGCCACGCAGGTCACGTATCGCTCGGGGGAAGGCTATCACCGGTACGATCGCGAGACCGGGTACTACACGAGTTGACGGGCTCGATAGACCGATGCTCGCGCGAGCTGCGTCGCCACGCCCCGGTCGTGTGGGCAGTACCGACCGCGCCGCGCGGGTCGTAGCCTTCGCGCATGTCGCGGCTCGCGCCAGCCCATGGACACTTCGAGGATCTCGGCGCGGTCCATCCGATCGGCCTCGGCGCGCGCGCGATCCGCGCGTACGTGCCGCACGACCACGCGACCGCGCCGCGACCGCTGGTGATCCTGTTCGACGGCCAGAACATCTTCGGCGACGCCGGCTCGTTCGCGGGCGGCTGGCACGCGTGCGCGGCGGTCGATCAGCTTGCCCGCGCGCGACGCGCACCGGCGCCGATCGTCGTCGGCATCGAGCACGGCGGGCTGGCGAGGATCGCCGAGCTGACGCCGTTCTCCGACGGCCGCCGCGGCGGCCAGCTCGACGCGCTCGTCGGCACGATCGTCGACGAGCTCCTGCCGCGCGTGCACGCGCGGTTCTCGCTCGCCGCCGGGCCCGCGGCGCACGTCATCGGTGGGGCGTCGCTCGGCGGGCTCGCGGCGCTGTACGCGCACCTGCGCCGGCCCGACGTGTTCGGCGTCGCGATCGGCATGTCACCGTCGTTGTGGTTCACGCACGGTCAACTCGCGGCGTTCGTGGAGGCGCAACCGGTGCCCGCACGATCGCTGATCTACCTCGACGCCGGGGTGCGAGAGGGCGGCGGGCGGACGCTGCCGATCGTCGAGGGGTTCGCGGCGCGGTTCCGTGCGCGCGGCTGGGGCACGCCGGCCGAGCGTGGCGCACGACGGATGATGATGCGTCCCGACGCGCGCGGGCGCCACGACGAGCGCTCGTGGCGGCGCCGGTTCCCCAGGGCGCTTCGCTTCGCGTTGGCCACCTGACTCGACGTTGTAGATCGCGACCACGCGCGACCGGCGCCGATCACGGGGCCGGCGGCCCCTGCACCTCGCGGTCGAGCTCGACGCGCCAACGCCTAGGTCGCTTGTCCTATGCTACGAGGCCTCGATGAAGGCGCCTCTCATGCTCATCGCCGTTACCCTGGCGACGACCAGTCCCGGCTGCATGTCCTACGTCGTGACGCAGCGCTCGAAGTCACATCGTATCCAACCGGAATGGGTGGTCGCGTCACTGGGGCTCGAGGTCGGGCTCGGCACGCTGTTCGGCGTCGCCCTCCACGGTGCGAACGAAGACCACCCCACCGACGTTCAGCTGGGGCTACCGGCCTGGATCGCACTGGGAAATGTCACAGCGCTCGTGTTCGACGCGGTGACGATGGCCGTCATGCTGTATTCGGACCAGTAACCTGCTGTCGCGAATCGCTGGCTGGCCGGCCGACGATCGACGACAGCTCGAGCCGGAAGGGCCCTGCCTGCCGATCCGAGACGAGCAGCCCGAGGCTGCAGACGCGCGCAGGGTCGAGCTGTCCCGCGGCCGGCCGGCCACGGAAGCGCGGCGTGAAGTCCGCCAGCGCGAGCACCACGGTCAGCCACACGCCAGGCTGGGTGGCGAACGCGGCCTGGTACACCACGTCGTCGAACGCGGTCGATGTACGCAGGTTCAGCTTGTAGCGGTGACCATCGCCACGCACACGAAGCTCGATGGCGTCGCAGGCCGACAGATCGATCGGCTCGTCACCGCGGCGCAGCGACGCGAAGCCGCCACCCTGCGCGAGCGAGACCTCACCCGCGAAGCTGCCGATGCCGTCGCCGGCGAGCATGGCGCTCGTCGACTGCCCTCCCATCACGACGTCGTCGACCGCCCTCCAGCGCGCGACCTCGGCGGGGTCACGGAAGTCCGCGAGCTTCACGGGCAGTCGCCCGGGCAGCTGGAGGGGTCCTCCCCAGGATCGCAGAACAGATCGCCGCACAGCGGCGTGCAAGCGCAGTCGCCGGAGCACGACCGGCAGGTCTCGAGATCCGGGTTGCACACGCCGTCGCCACACCTCGGCCACGTCGGATCGCAGCTCGCACCCGGCGGGCACCACGGCGTGCACACGCTCCAGCAGTCGAGGTCGGCGCAGCCCACCAGCCCATCGCCATCGGCGTCGATCGCCTGCGTGCACACCTCGGCGTGCGAGGTCCCGGCCCACTGGAGCTCCCACTGATCGCTCGAGACGACACCCTGCTCGTACCCGCCATCGACGACGAGCCCGGCGCCGTCGGGCGCGCGGAACACCGCCGCGAGGGTGCGCGGTGGGGGCCCGCCGCCGAGCGGACGGTTGCGCCATCGGGCTGGCTCGCGCACCCACAGCGTGTTCGCGAGGGCGTCGTAGACCTGGAGCTCCTGGCGCGCGGCATCCCACGTCAGCGCGAAGTCCGACACGTTCGGGGTCGCGGTCGCGGGCAGCTCGGTCCACGTCGTGCCATCCCACGCCCAGGTGTCGGTCAACGTGATGGGGCTGGCGCCGCCGAACAGCACGATGCGTTCGCCGACCGGATCGTAGACCATCCGGTGACCGAACCGGGCGCTCGGCGAGGTCGGGGGGGCGAGCGCGGTCCAGCGCACGCCGTCCCATTCCCAGGTGTCCGCGAGGTTCGTCCCCGAGATGGTGTGCCCGCCGAACAGCACGACCCGATCGCGCTTGCGGTCGTACGCCATCGCGGCCAGGAAGCGGGCCGGAGGTGAGAGCGCCAGCATCGGCTGGACCCACGCCGATCCGGTCCACACCCAGGTGTCACTCGCTTCGACGCCATTCACCACGCCTCCGAACAGCACCGTGTGATCAGCGGCGTGCGCCATCGCGGCCTCGTACCGTCGTACTCCCAGAACTGATCCAGGATCGCACCCAACAGTCCGACGCCGCCGAACAGCTGGACCCGTCCACGGGTCGGGTCGAACGCGACGGCTGCCCCGGTCAACGAGGGGATCGTGGGGGTGATCTGCTGCCACGCGCTCCCGTCCCACGTCCACGTGTCGGCGAGCGTGTGGGCGCACGGTCCGCATGCGCCTTCGACGAATCCGCCGAACAGCACGACCCGTTGCTGCCGCCAGTCGGTCGCGACCTGCGGCGTGGCGCGCAGCGGAGGTCCGGGGGCCAGGGAGGTCCACTTCGTGCCGGTCCACGCCCAGGTCTCGAGCTTGGTGGCGTTGGGCACGACCGCGATGACGACGTGCCCGATCGGATCGTACGCCCCGACCGCGCTGGCGATCCCGGCCGGAAGATCCGAGGGGACCTCGCCACTGGCCGTCGTACTCCCAGGTGCTCGTGCCACCGACCAGCACCGACAACCCACGCGCTGGATCGAACACCAGCGACCCGTCGGTTCGGCCGTCGGGGTGAGTCGGCGTGACCACCTCCGTCCAGGTCGCCCCATCCCATTCCCAGGTGTCGGTGAGCGCCTGAACGCTGCCGTTGCCGCCGAACAACACGATGCGTCCACGCCGGGAGTCGAAGGTCATGGCTGCCGCCGAGCGTGCGGGTGGTGAGGCTGGTGGATCGCGCAAGCTCCAGGTCGCGCCGTCCCAGCTCCAGGTCTCGCTCGACGTGTTGGAGCCAGCGAGCACGCCGCCGAACAGCAGCATCGAGCGCCCGATCGGATCGTAGGCGATCGTCGCGTCGCGACGCCCCGCCGGTCGACTCGTCGTGGAGGGACCACGCCACCCAGCGCCATCCCACTCCCACACGTCGTCCTGTTCGGTGAAGAGCATGCCCACGACGTGCTCGCCACCCATCATCACGATCCGGTCGCGCGCGAAGTGCTGCACGGCGTCGGGCGCGACGCACAGCTTGGCCGCGGGTGGCGTAGTGAGCTCCCAGCAGACCAGGCCGCCGGGGCACACGCGACCGTCGTCGCACACCTCCGTGTTGGCATGAAGGCAACCCATCATCAGGATCGCGCACAACCCTCGGACCATGTGGGGATTATCATCCGAGTCGCGCCCATCGTCTGGGCTATCGGCCGATCGCCGGCGGTGTGCCCAACGCCCACACCGCGACGCCGATCCGCATAGATCCTTAACTTGCGCCCGATAGACCGGCACGCCAAAATTTGGAGGACGTGCTGATGAAGCCGTATTCGGTGGTGGTGTACGCGGGGGAAGGCCATGCCGCGATGCTCTGTCGCGCGCTGCCCAGGCCCTGCGTCCGCGTCACCAGCCGGGCCCAGTTGTTCGTCGAGACTGCCCGTCGTGGGGGCAAGGTCCTGGCGTTCGTCGACGCCGATCTGCTGCTTCCGCTCGACGGCGAGCTCCTCGACGTGCCGGTCGTCGCGCTCATCGACGTGCCCACGAAGGACACCCTGTCCACGTCGGTTCGCACCCTCGCCGCCTTCCCGTGGTTGTCGCACTGCATCGCCGTGAGCCTGCTGGCGTCGCCGGCCGCCCGGTCGCACCTGCAGACGTTCATCGACCGGCTATTCGAGGGTGATCAACCCATCCTCGGGACGGGCGGCATCGGCCGGGTGGCCCGGCTGGCGCGGGCGAGCCGACGCGAGACCCGGTTCGAAAGCATGCACGGGTTCTTCGCGCGCCATGGCCTGACGTCGCGAGCGATCACGGCGATCTCGGATGTCTCCGAAGAGCTGGTGATGAACGCTCTCTACGACGCCCCGTTCGAGGCTGGCTACTTCCCGGAAGCGGTGTCGCGGACCGAGGACATCGAGCTTCCGGCCGACCGCGCGTGCGAGATCAGCTACGGCATCGAGGACGGGACCGTGTTCGTGCGCCTGTGCGACCCGTTCGGCGCCCTCACGCGCGCACGCCTGTTCGACGTGCTGAACCGATGCAACTCGACGAGCGTCACGCTCGACGAGAGCCGCGGCGGCGCCGGGCTCGGCCTCTGGCGCATCTTCTCGACGGCCGCGTCGGTCTCCATCACGGTCATCCCCGGCAAGCTCACCGACATCCTGATCGAGATCGCGACCAGGAACGGCAGCATCGTGCGCCAGCTCGGCGCGGTGCACCTCTACCTGGCCACGAAGCTCGACTGGCTCGACGCGCTGGCGATCCCCGACGAGCGCGGGTTCGACCAGTCGATCTCGCTCGTTCAGGTCGCCTGAAGGTCGCCTGAGGTGGCCTGATCCACCACCCCCTGAGACTCGGCGGTCGTTGTACACTGGGAGCGATGGCGCCCGAAAACGATGACGGCAACGACGACGACGACGACATGACGGTCCTCGGGGTGAGCGCCGAAGACGTCGGGCTCCTCAGCAAGGATCGCGCGTATCTGATCGTCATCGCCGGCACACAGGTCGGTGAGATGATCCCGCTCAAGAGCGCCGCGGTGCTCGGACGCGGGCTCGAGGCCGACGTGCGGCTCATCGAGGCGAAGATGTCGCGCAAGCACTGCCGCGTCGTGATCGAGAACGGCGAGACGTTCATCGAGGATCTCGGCTCGGCCAACGGCACCTACGTCAACGGCGCCCGGATCGCGCGCAAGAAGCTGAGCGACGGCGACAAGATCCAGGTCGGCGAGACGACCATCCTCAAGTTCACCTACAACGATCGGCTCGAGGAGAACTTCCAGCAGCAGATGTACGACTCGGCGCTGCGCGACGGCCTGACGAAGATCTTCAACAAGAAGTACTTCCTCGACCGGATCCGGACCGAGTTCGCGTTCACCGCGCGGCACCGCACCGACCTGTCGCTGATCCTGTTCGACATCGATCACTTCAAGAAGATCAACGACACGCGCGGTCACCTCGCAGGCGACAAGGTCCTGTCGGGGCTCGCCCAGCACGTCCAGAAGCTGCTGCGCACCGAGGACGTGCTGGCGCGCTACGGTGGCGAGGAGTTCGCGATCCTGTGCCGCGAGACCAACGTCAGCAAGGCCGAGCTGCTCGCCGAGCGGATCCGGGCGTCGACCGAGGCGCTGCGGATCCCGTTCAACGATCAGCCGGTGCCGATCACGATCAGCCTCGGCGTCGCCATGATCCCCGATCCGCGGATCGTCGACGTCGATGGCTTCATCGGCGCGACCGACGAGGCGCTGTACGCGGCCAAGCACGCCGGCCGCAATCGCGTCGTCGCGCGCCCGTTGCCGTAGCGTCCCGTCTGCCACGTGTGACCTTCGCGCGCGATGCGGCCGCGTTCGGGGCGCCTGCGAGGGCCTGCGCACCGGCGCGGTTGGTGCAGCCCTCACGTGGATGTCGTACCGAACCATCGATCTTGCGGTCGCGCTCGGCGTCCTGTCGGCGTGCGGCGACAACGGGGTCACCGTGACCGACGCGCCCACCAGCGCCGACGCGCGGCGCGACCCCCCCAACCCCGATGGGCTCGGCCCTGCGCCCGTCGAGCTCGGCGCGAGCACCGATCTGGGCGCGGCGGGGAGCTACGTCCTGCTCGCGAAGACCGGCATCACCAACGTCACGGGCTCCGTGATCACGGGCGGCAACGTGGGCCTGAGCCCGGCCGCCGCGAGCTTCATCACCGGGTTCACGCTCGTCGCCGATCCGACGAACGTGTTCGCGACCTCGGTCGCGGTCACCGCGCCCGGCAAGGTCTACGCGAGCGACGACGCGGTCCCGACGCCGACGAACCTGACCACCGCCGTGCTCGCCATGCAGGCGGCCTACACCGACGCAGCCGGGCGAACCAACCCAAACTTCCTGAACCTCGCCGGCGGCAACATCGGCGGCATGACGCTCGTGCCCGGGCTCTACACCTGGGGCACCGGCGTCACGATCCCCGCGGACGTCACGATCGCCGGCGGCGCGAACGACGTGTGGATCTTCCAGATCGCCCAGGATCTCGACGTCAGCACCGCCAAGCTGGTCACGCTCGCCGGCGGCGCCCAGGCCAGGCACATCTTCTGGCAGGTCGCCGGCCAGGTGACGATCCACGCGAGCGCCCACGTCGAGGGCATCCTCCTGTCGCAGACGGCGATCACGCTGCAGACCACCGCGTCGCTCCACGGCCGCGCGCTCGCGCAATCGCTCGTCGCGATCGACGACGACGCGATCACCGCGCCGTAGCGCTACTCGGGGCGGAGCTCGCGGACGAGCTCGCGGATCTGCGTGAGATCGTCGAAGTCGACGCTGTCGTCGCTCGTCGCGAGCAGCGGATCGATCGTGATCTCGATGATCATGTCGTCCTCGAGATCCTTGTTGTGGCTGGCGACCAGCCCGTCCGCGCGGGCCGCGCGGCGATCGCCGACGCGACGCTCGTACTGGAACACGCGCGTGTCGGCCTTGCCGACGCGACGATCGGTGCCGCGGCGCTCGCGCGAGACCGCGACCCGCAGCGAGGCGATCGAGGTCGGCATCGGATCGAGATTGAGCACCTGGCCGGCGCAGTTGAAGCACATCGGCTTCCACCCGCCGAACAGCTCGACGTTCTTGAGCACGCGCCGGCGCTTCTCGCCGCACGTGATGCAACGGGCCCCGGCCCCGACGGGCCGCGCGTCGACCCACCGCGAGTAGCAGCCCCAGCAGCGTCCGCGACGGAGCTCGCCGACCGCCGCGTTGCAGACCTCGCAGCGTGGCATGCGCACCTGCGTGGCGGGCCGCATCATCGGTCGCTGGACCTGCGTCACCGGGCGCGCGGACGGCGTCGGCGCGGCGGCCACCGCGTAGGGATGCAGCCCTGGCGCGGTGGTGGCCCGCGGCATGCGCGCTGGAAGCCGCGGCGCGGCCTGCGGGCCTGCCATCGTCCCCAGCGACAGCGGGGGCGGCATCGCCTCGATCGTTGCCTGGGGCACCAGCCGATCGGGAATCGGCGGCAAGATGGCCGTGAGCGCGCTCCGCTTCATCGTCTCTGGTGGTAAACGCCATCGCAACCCCCGGCAAGTTTTCGGCTACGCTCCTCCTGCTTGCCGTCGACGCGCGCCCTCATCCACGCACCGTGGTCAGCTTCCAAGGTCGCGATGGCGTTGCGCTGCCCGCGCCTGTTCCACTTTCGCTACGTCGAGAAGGTGCGCGAGCCCGAGGTCATGCCCGAGGCCCGCATCGGCAAGGCGATCCACAAGGCGCTCGAGCTCCATCTGCAGGGCAAGCCGATCGACGAGGCCTGCACCGAGGCCCGCGAGCCGCTCACCGAGATCGAGCAGCCCCGGTTCGACACGCTCAAGACCGGCATCCCGACGTTCACGACGCGGCTCGCGCAGTTTCGCAAGCGGCGGCGCGTGTCGCGCCAGCTCGTCGAGTACTCGCTCGCGATCCGCGAGGACCTCTCGGTCACCCAGTTCTACTCGGGCGACGCCTACTACCGCGGCGTGCTCGATCTCGGCTACCTGTTCGAGGATGACGCGATCGCGCTGCTCGATCACAAGACCGGCGTGCGGTTGCCCGGCTCGTCGATCGCCGACCAGCTCGAGGGCTACGCGGTGCTCGCCGCGGCGGCGTTCCGGCACGTGCAGGTGTTCTGGCTCGGCGTGCACTGGATGGCCGAGCGCGCGGTCGAGTGGGCCAAGCCGGTCGCGGGCGCAGTGATCCGCGACCGGATGATGCCGAACCTGCTCGACAACATCGAGGCGGCGGCGCTCGCGGTGAGCGATGGGCCACGCGCGAACACGGGGCCGTGGTGCGATCGGTGCAGCTATCGTGATCTGTGTCCGGCGAGTCGAGAACATCGGTACGAACCCGTGGAGTGGTACGAGAATGACGAAGACTGACGAGCTCCTCGCGATCCGGACCTGGCAGCGTCAGTACGAGTGGGCCAGCGATCGCGCCCTCCGCGACGCGACGGCGTTGCGCCAGCGCCGTCACCTGCACGACCTCTACGGTCAGGTGCAGGTCATCCAGCTCGCCGGCGAGGTGCTGCGCTGCGAGGTCGCCGGCACCGGCGAGCTGTTCGACGATCTCCGGCGCGCCTCCGAGGAGGTGATCGCGACCGCCAAGCGCCTCGTCGACACCACCGCGACGACCCCGGCGATCCCCTGCGCGCCCGCGATCGAGGCCGGGCTCGCGCGCGTCCGCGCG
>JAPLLF010000610.1 GCA_026387715.1 Pseudomonadota bacterium | reverse complement strand
TAATCGAGGTTGAGGTCGAGCGAGCCCTTGTCGCCGACCCACGCTTGCGCGTGCGCATCCCCGCTCCACGCCAACCCCAGCCCGACGAGAACCAACACGACGACGGTGCTTAAACGGGCGTGGCGATGCCTCATTTGATCTCCTTTACAAACCAGCATAAGTTCGAGTTTTATCAGAGTTTTTGGAAGTAATCACAGTGGCCAACCGAATCTGGGTGTACCTCGCCACCATCGTGCTCGCCGGCTGCTCCGCGAGCCCGTCGGGTGCGCCTCCCACGCCCGCGCCCGGCCGGATCGTGGTCGTCCTCACCATCGACTGGGAGGGCGCCCAGCTCTCGCAGGACGGGCTCGACGCGGTCGACGACCTGCGCAAGAGCCTCGTGGGGGCCCCGCTCACGCACTTCGTCTCGGCGGCGTACTTCACCAAGGACACGCCGGACCCGACCGCCATCGCCTCGATCACCGACGCCGTCCACGCGGGTGACGAGCTCGCCGTCCACCTGCACGCGTGGCGCTCCCTGGCCAAGGCGAGCGGCATCGAGCCGCGGATGAGCCCATCGTTCCTGACCGGCACCGACCAGCTCCTCGAGTTCGACGACGGCGATGGCGGGTTCGACCTCGACCTCGACACCTACAGCGTCCCGGAGCTGCGCGCCCTCCTCCGCACGTCGCGCCACCTGCTCGAGCAGACGCACCTCCCGATCTCGAAGAGCTTTCGTGCGGGTGGCTACCTGACCACGCCCAAGGTCCTGCAAGCGCTCCACGACGAGGGCTTCACCGTGGACTCCGGGGCGCTCGACCACCGCCAGCTCGACGAGCTCAAGGCGGAGGTCCTGCCCGCGCGGCTCGCGGCGCTGTGGCCGAAGGTGGACACGACGACGCAGCCGTTCGTGGTGCAGACCCTCGGCGGGTCGCTGCTCGAGGTGCCGATCGCCGCGGTCACCGACTACGTCACCGCGGCGGAGATCGTCGGCATCATCGACGCCGCGGACGCGCAGCTGCGCAAGGCCCCCACCCAGAACGTGTTCGTCGTGCTCGGCTTCCATCTGGAGACCGCGGCCGAGTTCGCCGGCCGACTCGGCGAGGCCATCGCGACGGTCCGCGCGCGCCGCGAGCTCGCCGGGCGCTTGCTGTTCACGACCGTCGAGCGCGCCGCGGAGCTGGCGCGGCGCGCCCTCCCACCGTCGAAGTGAGCGCGTGCGCGGCGCCGCGCCCGTGCATGCTAGGCTCGTCGGTGGTGCGGCCGACATGCTGGATGCTCGTCGCGCTCGCCGGCTGCGGGAGCGACGGCCCCGCACCCAACCCGTCGTGCGATCCCCCGCGCGGGCCGCCGATGGCGCGCTTCGCCGACGTCACGCGCGCGAGCGGCCTCGACTTCGCGTACTACGCGAACGGCTTCCAGGGCGGCGGCCTCGCGGTGGTCGATCTCGACGGCGACGACCTTCCCGACGTGGTCGCCGGCAGGCGCGAGGGCGGCCTGGCGATGTTCCGCAACCGTGGCGCGCTCCAGTTCGAGGAGATCACCGATGCCGGCCTCGATCCCACGCTCGGGACCACCGCGATCGCGGCGGTCGATCTCGACAACGACGGCGACCGCGATCTCGTGCTCGTCGGCGCCGGGATCGCGCACGTGATGGCCAACCACGGCGACGGCACCTTCGAGGAGGTCGCGCGCGAGGGCGACGTCGGGTCGACCGAGCACGTCCTGCCCACGGACCTCGACGGCGACGGCCTGCTGGATCTCTACTTCAGCAACTACGACGTCACCGCGCCGAGCCGCACGCTCAACCGGCTGTACCTCAACCGGGGCGGGCTCCACTTCGAGGGCGCGGACGTGCCGGGTGCAGGCCTGTCGTGGACCGCGACGGCGTTCGACGTCGACGCCGATGGCGACCAGGATCTCTACGTGGCCAACGACGGCCTGCTCGCCGACTTCGGCGCGCCCTCGCCCGCCGCGTCCGTCACCTGGCCGGTCGATCTGCTGCTCCGCAACGATGGCCCGGGCGCCGATGGCGTACCGCGGTTCACCGATGTCGCCACCGACCTGGGGTTGGCCGACACCCGCAGCTCGATGGGCGGCGTGCTCGGCGACTTCGACGACGATGGACGCCTCGACCTCTACGTCCCGAACTTCGGGGCCAAGAAGCTGTTCCACCGCGAGCCCGAGGGCGGCTATGTCGATCGCGCCGCCGAGCTCGGGGTCGCCGGGGTCTCCCGGCAGAACGCGGGATGTGGTCCGATGCCGACCTCGGAGACCTGCCTCGTGCTGTCGTGGAGCGCGGCGCTCAGCGACTTCGACCTCGACGGCTATGATGAGCTCTTGCTGATGAACGGCGAAACCTCCCCCGCGAATCCACCACCCGTGTTGCTGTTCGCGCGCGGCGCGACCTCGCCGTACCACGAGGTCTCCCCCGAGCTCCCCTGCATGAACGCCCGTGGCCTCGTGGTGACGGACCTCGATGCCGACGGCGATCAGGACGTGGTGATCGCCCAGCAGGACGGCCCGCTGCTCGTCTACGAGAACCGCGGCACGCCCGCACCCGGGCGCTGGCTCGAGGTCGTGCTGCGAGGCCAACCGAGCAATCGCGACGGCGTCGGCGCGCTCGTCACCTTGCGGATGTCGAGCGGCCGAACCCAGACGCGTCCCGTCGGCGCGGGTGGCGTGGTCCACACCGCGAGCCCGGCGGAGGCGTTCTTCGGGTTGGGCTCCGACGCGGTCGACGCGCTCGAGGTCCGCTGGCCGTCGGGTCGACGCACCGAGGTGACCCGACCTCCGACGGGGCGCCTCGTGGTGGAGGAGCGCCCGTGACCCGGTTCGCGGTGATCGGCATCGGTGGTGCTGGTGGCTATTTCGGCGGCAGGCTCGTCGAGGCCGGGCACGACGTCGCGTTCATCGCGCGGGGCGCCCACCTCGCCGCGATCCGCGCGTCCGGCCTGCGCATCGACAGCATCAGCGGCGACTTCATCGCGCGACCGACCCGCGCGACCGACGACCCCGCGGAGGTCGGCGTCGTCGACTACGTCATCCTGGGCGTCAAGGCCTGGCAGGTGCCCGAGGCCGTGCGCGGCATCGCGGCGCTCGTGGGGCCATCGACCACCGTGTTGCCGCTCCAGAACGGCGTCGAGGCCGCGACGCAGATCGCGCACGAGCTCGGCGCCGGTCACGCCCTGGGTGGGATCGCGAAGATCATCAGCTTCGTCGAGGGACCCGGCCACATCAAGCACGTCGGCGCGGCGCCGACCGTCGAGCTCGGCGAGCTCGACGCGACCCGCAGCGAACGCGTGGTCGCGTTGCAGGCCGCCTTCGCGCGGGCGAAGGGCGTCACGGCGGTCATCCCCGCCGACATCCAGGTGGCGATGTGGGCCAAGTTCCTGTTCATCACGGCCTGGAGTGGCGTCGGTGCGGTGACCCGCGCACCGCTCGGGGTGATCCGTGGCGTGCCCGAGACGCGACAGCTCCTCGAAGCCGCGATGCAGGAGATCGCCCAGGTCGCGCGCGGCAACGCCGTCCAGCTCCCGTCCGAGGTGGTGGCGACGACGATGGCGTTCGTCGACAGTCTCCCGGCGCACGGCACCACGTCGATGCAGCGTGACCTCGCCGACGGCAAGCCCTCCGAGCTCGCCTGCCTGTGCGGCGCGGTGACCCGGCTCGGCCTCGCGTGTGGGGTCCCGACGCCGACCAACGCGGCGCTCTACCAGGCCCTCGTCCCCCTCGAGCGCCGCGCGCGGGGCGAGCTCGCGTTCTAGCCAGGCGCGAAAACCTCCCTTCCTGCACGAAGCGCGGTATGCTCGGACCGTGGGATCACGGATCAACATCGCCCTCGTCCTGCTCGTCGCCAGCCTGCTTCCAGCCTGTGACGAGCGAATCGAGCCCAAGGTACCCATCGACGCCGACAACACGATCGACGCCGGGGTCTGCATGGCCACTGGCACCTTGGCGCCCCTCGACCTCTGCACGGCCGACCTCGATTGCACGTCCTGCGTGTGCAAGCTGTTCGGGCACGAGAAGAAGTGCTCGAAGACCTGCTCGGTCCCGTCCGATTGTCCGGCGCCGTTCACCGGCTGCACGAACAACTTCTGCGCGCCGTAGCAGACGTCGTTCCTCTCGAAAACCGAGTCGGCCTCGAGTCGGCCAAGTCGTGACGTCGTGACGTCGCTCAGCCCTTCATCGCGTTGAGCATGTGGTCCATCGCCGCGGTGTGCTCGTGCTGCGGGCTGAAGAGGATGACCTCGGCGTCCGACACGACGCGCACGCTGTGACCCGGCGGCCAGTAGAACAGGTCGTGCTCCTTGCAGGTGTCGATCTTGCCGTCCGTGTACGTGACGACGAGCTCGCCCGAGATCATGTAGCCCCAGTGCGGCGCCTGACAGCCGTCGTCCTTGAGGCCCTTGAGCAGGGGCGCGATGTCCGTCCCGGCGCCGAGGGAGAAGTACTCGCCTCCCATCTTGCCGAAGCCGGTCGCGTCACCGAAGTCGGTGGCCTGACGCGCGAGGGCGCCGGGAACGTTGATCTTGGCGGGAATCTGATCCTTGGAGATGCGCATGTCCTAGCATGTTTTCGCCGACGTCGCTCGGTGTCAAGACAGGCGAGCCATGAAGCACGGTGGCAGCGTGGAAAGATCGAGCGAGCCCCGTCTGAACTCCGGAGCTCGCGACGACCTCGCGCGAAGAGTGTGATCCGGCCGCTTCGAAAGAAACGTCGTAGTATCGATCGGTGCAGTTCCTCGACGTCAAGATCCCCTTGCTGAGGGTCGCCGATCGCTCATCGATCCCGATGGTGCGGCCGGTTCGTCAGATCCTCGACGAGCGTCGGATCGGCGACGTCGCCGCCGCGGTCGCCGCCGAGCTCGCACGCCCGGCCATTCGCGCGTCGGTCCGCCCTGGCCAGCGCATCGCGATCGGCGTGGGCAGCCGCGGCATCACCGACTACGTGCAGGTCATCCGCCGGGTCGTCGCCGAGCTCGTCGCGCTCGGCGCCGAGCCGTTCCTCGTCCCGGCGATGGGTGGCCACGGCGCCGGGGTTGCCGCCGGCCAGCTCGAGGTGCTGGCGTCGCTCGGCATCACCGAGGCGTCGATCGGCGCGCCGATCCACGCCACGGGCGAGACCGTGGTGCTCGGCACGCTCGGCGACGGCACCCCGATCCACTTCAACGCCGTGGCGGCGCAGGCCGACGGCATCGTCGTGGTCAACCGGATCAAGCCGCACACCCAGTTCCGTGGACCGGTCGAGAGCGGGCTGACGAAGATGATCGTCGCCGGGCTGGGCAACCGCGCGGGGGTCATGGCGCTCCACGGTCGCGGCACCGATCGCTTCACCACCCTCATCCCGCGCGCACTCGAGGTGATCCTCGCGAAGCTGCCCGTGCTGTTCGGCGTCGGGCTCGTCGAGAACGGCTACTGCGAGCTCGCGCTGATCGAGGCGGTCCCGGCGCGCGAGCTCGCGACGCGCGAGCCCGAGATCCTGCGCCAGGCGTTCGAGTCGATGGCGACGCTGTTCTTCGACGAGGTCGACGTCCTCGTGCTGGCGCAGTTCGGCAAGGAGATCTCCGGCCAGGGCGCCGATCCCAACGTGATGGGGCGCAACACCCGCTCGGTGCGGGTGTTCGACGGCCCGCGCGTGAGCAAGCTCGTCGCGCTCGACCTCACCGAGGCGTCGCACGGCAACGCGTCGGGCATCGGCCAGATGGACATCGTGACCGCGCGGTTCCTCCGCAAGGTCGACCTCGCCAACACCTACCGCAACGTGCTGCCCACGACGTACTTCGACGCGGCGTCGTTGCCCGTCACCACCCTGACCAGCGCCGACGCGGTCGCGCTCGCGGTCGCGAACGTGCCCGGTCGACGCCCCCAGGACGTCCGCCTGGTCTACGTCCAGGACACCAAGCACCTCTCGACCATCTACGTGTCGAGCAGCCTGGACGCCGCGGTCGAGGCTCATCCGCGGCTCGCGTTCCTCGGTCCTCCCCAGCCGATCCTCGCCGCCGACGACGCCGACGAGCTCCTGCGCTGGGACGAACCGACGCTCCGCTGAGCTACTTCACGGGCTCGTAGGACGTGTGGTGCGGCGGCCGCTCCTTCATCCACGACCAGACATCCTCCTGGACCTGGATCTCCACGAGATCGGGGAGGAACGCAGGGTTTATCGGATAGACCCGGTGGTCGACCACGGTCATGACGGGAGTCAGCAGCTGCTTGGCCTTCAGCGTCCCCGGCGCCTTGCCGAAGAACGGCGCATCCTGGAGCGTCCAGTTGCCGTCGCGCAGCGCGAGGATCGCGATCTCGGCGGGCTTGTCGAGGTGCAAGCTCCCGGCGCGATCCTGGACGCGCAGCACCTTGGCCGGGTTCCAGGTCGCTCGCATGATGACGTCGCTCAGGCTCATGCCGAACGCGAGGAACTCGGACATGTGCTGGCACAGACCGACGGAGGCGCGGCGGACGAACTCGTCGTGGTTGTCCTCGGCGTGACGATCGCTGCTCAAGGTGTACGGCAACACCCCGGCGTTCATCAGGTTCCGTACGACGGCGAACGAATAGTGGGCGCCGCGACCCGAGTCGAAGCGGACGCCGCGCGCGTAGGCCTCGCGCACGCCGTGCGAGACCCGCTTCTCGACCGAGTTCCAAACCGTGCCGGCGAACGTCGAGAACGGATGGGCGACGACGTCGCCGGGCCGCAGCATCTCGAGCATCTTGGTCAGCGCCTGTTCGCGCGTGACCTCCTCGCCGTAGAGCATCGGCCGGCCGCCATAGGCCTGGTAGCCCTCGGGAGACGGCGAGCCGCTATGGATGTAGAGCGGCAGGCGCGCCCGATCGGCGATCGCGAGCGCCCGCGTGTAGACCTCGGTCCCATCGGGGCTCCCCCAGCCCTCGGGGGCGCAGTAGGTCTTGATCCCGGCGATGAAGTCGGGATACAGGCGCGCGATCTCGACCGCCGCGTCGACATCGATCAGCGTCGGATGCAGACACACGTCGGTGTTGTAGAGGCCGTACATGAACCCACCGAGGCCGGCGGCGTTCAACCACGAGTGGATCCGGGTCGGCGTGCTCTCGATGACCGCCTTGCGAAACGCCTGGAACGTGTACGCGCCGTTGTCGCCGGGATCGACCATCCGCGTGACGCCGGTGTAGACGCCGGCCGCCGTGGGATCGAGCGACTCCGGATTCTTGTACAGGTTGCAGTGGACGTGCAGGTCGATCAGGCCCGGACAGACCACCAACCCGGCGACGTTGATGGTGCGCCGGCTCCGTTTGACGTCGATGTCCTGCTCGATCGCGGCGATCTTGCCATCGAGGATCGCGACGTCGGCGACCTGATCCATCGGCTTGGAGGGATCGATGACCCGACCATTCTTCAGTAACAGGTCGTACTTCCGCTGCGGAGCATTCCCAGGGGGCGTCATCTTGTTCTTTCGCGAGACGCATCTCGCACGCTCGAAACTAGCAAGCTCAGACGTCGCGCGCGAGCATCCTCACCGTGTTCATCAGGACGCCGAACCTCAAGGGCTTGCGCAGGCAGAGGAGCAGGTCGTCGGCCAGCATCGAAAACGCTTCGAGGTTCGCGGGCGAGCCGATCACGATGATCGGCATGTCGCCCGAGATCCGGTCGGCCCGCACGCGCAGGTAGAGGTCGAACGCGTCGCCCGGCAGCTCGTCGACGTCGATGATGCCGAGCGTGCCCGGGATGCGCGTGACCGCGTCGAACCACGCCGTCGCGTCCCCGAGCGCGAGGAGCTCGAGCGGTTCCTCGTCACGCAGCTCCGCCCAGTTCCGGACCTCCTGGCCGTAGACCTCGCGCAAGAACGGCTGGGGCTCGAGCAGCAGCACGCGGCTCGGCTGCTCCGGGGCGGCGAAGACCTGCGTGCTCGCGTCGAGGACGTCGAACAGCCAGGCGCTCGCTTCGGGTGATGGGTCGACGAACGCGAGGCCCGAGGCCGCGCCATCCGGATGCGACTCGGGTTGCGACCACTGCACCACGGCCTCGATCTGGATCGGCTCCACGAACCCGAGGAACGAGATGTTGAGGAGGATGTGCAGGCCGACCTCCATGGTCGCGTGGATCCGGACGCCACCCTCCGACAGGTCGCTCAGGTAGTTCGAGCGGAAGTTGGTGGCATCATCGAACTCGACCTTGAGGACGAGCTGGGACCGCGCATGGCGCCGTTGACTCGGTGGGTCCGACACGAGCTTGCTCACGGTTCTTCGGTGCTGCGGATGACGCGGCCCGGCTGCGCGCCGGTCTCCTGGCCTTCACGCATGACCTGGACGCCGTGGATGAACGTCGCGACGATGCCGCGTGCGCGGGCGATCAGCCGGCGGCCGCCCGCGGGCAGATCGTCGACGAACACCGGCGGATCCGAGCCGATCGTCCTGGGGTCGAACAAGCAGAGGTCG
>JAPLLF010001211.1 GCA_026387715.1 Pseudomonadota bacterium | reverse complement strand
GCGCGCAGGCGCTCGCGCACGCCGGCGTCGAGCGCCTCCCGCGACGATCCGGCGTCGAGCAGCGCGGCGAGCGCGAGGACGGCGAGCCACCGGCACGTGATCGCCACGAGCTCGCGGAGCGCCGCGTCGGCATCGACGGTCGTCGTCGCGCCGACGAGCCGCGCGAGCGCAACGCCGAGCGGCTGCGGGCCCGCGCGCAACCAGACGTCCCGCGTGTACGGGTCGAAGATCGGCACGATCTCGGGCGCCGCGGTGCCGACCGCGACGCGCACCGCCTCGCCGAACGCGAGGGCGGTCGCCCACCGCCCATCCGGGCGCTTCGCGAGCGCGCGGAGGACGACCTCGGTCAGCGCGGTCGACAGCCGGTCTGGTAGCGGTGGGGGCGGCCGGAGCTGGTGCGCCGACGCGAGCGCGCGCCGCTCGGTGTCGCGGAACGGCAGGTGCCCGGCGAGGCAGCGATACGCGAGCGCCCCGAGCGCGTAGATGTCGCTGCGCGCGTCGACGGCCGAGGCGTCCTGCCACTGCTCGGGCGCCATGTAGTGCGGCGACCCGAGCGTCGAGCCCTCCTGCGTGAGCTCGATCGCGTGGGGGGCCTCCTCGCCGGTGACGTCGCGCGTCTCGCCGAGCTTCGCGATCCCGAAATCGAGGAGCTTCGGGAGGAGCTGCCCGGCGCGCTCGATCACCATCACGTTGCTGCCCTTGATGTCGCGGTGGATGATGCCGAGCTCGTGGGCGGTGTGGACGACCTCGCACAGGCGCCCGAACAGGGGCCCGAAGATCGGCGGGGGCAACGCGCCGCGGGTCGCGATCAGCTCGTCGAGGGTTCGCCCGCGCACGTGCTCCATCGCGATCCACAGGCTGCCGTCGGACTCGGCGCCGAAGGCGTAGACGTGCGCGGCGTACGGATGATCGAGCTTCGATGCGAGCTTCGCCTCGCGCAGGAACCGCTCGATGCGATGCGCGGCGTGACCTCCGGTGGCGTCGCGGCGGAGCACCTTGATGACCGCCGAGCGCCCGAGCTGCGCCTGCTCCGCGCGGTAGACGTCGCCCGAGCCACCCCGGCCGAGCTGCTCGACGATCGCGAACCGACCGAACGAACGTCCGATCAGCGAGTCCGTCACGGCGGGCACTCGGGGCGACGCCGCCGACGATCCCGGCAGCATCTCCGTCGACGGCTCGTCGCGGATCACGTCCGCAATATCGCATGGAAATCCCGCGGCGATCTCCTCACCGATCTCACCACGCCTCGCCCGAGGACGTCGTCGCGTCGGGGGCGCGGCAAAAGATGACATACTGTGGGGGATGCACTGGGCCGTCGTGGTCGCGCTGTTGGCCGCACCCTGGACGTGTTCTCAGTGGGCGACGTTCGCGCTGTCGGAGCCGGCGCGGTCGACGATCTCCGTCCCGTCGTCGTCGCCGTCGCCGTCGTCACCACGTGCACCCGAGATCCACCCCGATCGTACGCCGCCGCCGCCACGCCCGCCGGCGAAGCAGGGGATCAACCTCCCCGAGGGCATCGTCGTGCGTGCCCTCGACGCGGTGCGCCCGTCGTTCCTCCAGTGCGTGGCACGCGCGCGCAAGCTCGACCCGCTGATGGGGTCGCTCAAGGTCACGCTCCATCTCGAGATCGATCCCGCCGGGGTGGTGCTCGCGGCGTCCACCGATGTGTTCGACACGCGCCCACGCCTCGCGAACTGCCTGGTCGCGGTCGGTCGCGGCATGACGTTCCCGGCGCCGCACGAGCCCGCGCTCGTCGACGTGCCCCTGCTGTTCTGACCCGCGCGTGGTGATCCGTGCCACGGTGTGCGCATGGCGGTCATGTGCAAGAACTGCGGCGGACACTTCACGCAAGTCGAGCTCACGCAGCGGAGGATCCCGCCGCATCCCTGGCCGCTGACCCGCTTCGGGCAGACCGTGGCGACCGAGAACCTCGCGAGCGGCGATGTGCGAGCGTGCCCCGAGTGCGGCTGTCGCACGCTCCGTGGCTGAGCCGCGTCGTGGCGACATCGTGGTCGAGTTGACGCCCGAGATCTTTTGGAGGACCCTTTTCCGATGGGGACCCTCAGGACTGTTTGCGTCGGAGCGGTGATCCTCGCCGGCGTCCTCACCGCGGCATGCAATCCAGACGACACGATGTCGTGGCAGATCGTCGGGCAGGACCTGCCGGCGGCCTTGCTCTCGGTTCGCGGCAC
>JAPLLF010000143.1 GCA_026387715.1 Pseudomonadota bacterium | reverse complement strand
CGATCCCAGCGAGCTGTCGCCGATCGCGATGCTGCCGACGATCGACGTGTCGCCGTACGCCGACCTGTCCCCCGATCGCCAGAACATCGTCGAGCGCCTCGCGACGATCTACCGGCTGTCGCATCCCGAGCTCCACCCCCGGATCGTCATCACGTCCGCGGAGGCGCTCGCGCGCCGGACGGTCGCGCCCGCCGAGCTCGCGGCGCGCAGCACGATCATCGCCAAGGGCGACACGCTCGATCGCGACGCGTTCTCGGCGCTGCTCGTCGCGGGCGGGTGGACCCGGGTGCCGGTGGTCGACGAGCCCGGCACGTTCGCCGTGCGCGGCGGCGTGATCGACATCTTCTCCCCACTCACCACGCATCCGGTGCGGGTCGAGCTGTTCGGCGACGAGGTCGAGACCCTGCGGACGTTCGATGCCGAGTCGCAGCGCACGCTCCGCCCCGTCGAGCGCGTCTACGTCCACCCGGTCCGCGAGACGATCCCGACGACGGCGGTCGGCGTGCGGGCCAGGCTGCGCGACTACGCCGACACCATCGATCACCCGTCGAAGGCCACGCGCAAGCTGATCGAGCAACTCGAGGCCGGCGAGGTGTTCGTCGGCATCGAGGGCCTGACGCCGGCGTTCCACGACGAGATGGTCGCGCCGGGCGCGCTGTTCCCCGATACGGCGCGCTGGCTCGTCGTCGATCCGGACGCGTGCCGCCGCGCGATCACCGACCTGTGGGTCGACGCCGAGGCGCGGTTCGCGCGCCGCCGCGAGGCGCGGGACCTCGTGTTCCCACCCGACGCGCACCTGGTCACAGCGGCCGAGGCCGGCCCGTTCACCGCCCGGCGCCGGATCGAGCTGCCAACCCTCGAGGTGCTAGACGAGGCCACGGACCTCGTCCGGCTGCGCGTCGACATCGACAACCTGCGCACGCTCCGCCAGGAGCTCGACCACGCGCGGACGTTCTCCGGCGAGGCGGACCACGCTTCCCCCCTGGTCACGGCGATCAGGCGGTGGCTCGCCGAGGGCCTCGCCGTCACGATCGGCTGCGACTCGCAGAACCGCTTCGATCGGCTGCAGGGGGTGCTCGCCGCGCGGAAGCTCGCCGGCGTCGAGCTCGTCCACGGGACACCGACCGCGAGCTTCGCGTCGCCCAAGGATCGCGTGGCGATCGTCACCAGCGCCGACGTGTTCGGCGTGCGCACGCACCACACCTCCGCGCGGCAGAAGCGCGCCCGCGACGCGCTGCTGGGCGGCGTCGCCGACTTCGGACAGCTCGCCGCGGGCGACTTCCTCGTCCACCAGCGCCACGGCGTCGGCAAGTACCTCGGCCTCGAGAAGCTCGCGATCGCGTCGCAGCCCGCCCCCTCGGACGGCCCGTACGCCCCGACGGCGCGTGCTCCCTACCAGATCGACGCGCTCAAGCTCGAGTACGACGGCGGCACGCTCTACCTGCCGGTCTACCGGCTCGGCGAGGTCCAGCGCTACGTCGGCGCCGAGGGGCACGCGCCGCGGCTCGACAAGCTCGGCGGCCTCACCTGGGAGGTCACCCGCACCAAGGTCGAGCGCCACGTGCAGGTCCTCGCCGAGGAGCTGCTGCAGATCTACGCGCAGCGCGCGGCGATCCCGGGCCACCCGTTCCCGCCCGCCGACGACGCGTTCCGCGAGTTCGAGGCGACGTTCCCGTTCGACGAGACGCCGGATCAGCAGGCCGCGATCGACGCGGTGCTCGGCGACATGGAGTCGCCGCGCGCGATGGATCGCCTGGTGTGCGGCGACGTCGGCTACGGCAAGACCGAGGTCGCGCTCCGCGCGGTGTTCCGCTGCGTGCAGGGTGGCCTCCAGGCCGCGGTGCTCGCGCCGACGACCGTGCTCGTCGAGCAGCACTTCCGCACGATGACCGAGCGGTTCCGCGGCACCGGCGTCAACCTCGCGAAGCTGTCGCGCTTCCAGTCGAAGGCCGAGCAGATCGCGACCGTGAAGAAGATCACCGAGGGCGGCGTCGACGTCGTCATCGGCACGCACCGCCTGCTGTCGGCCGACGTCCGGTGGAAGGCGCTCGGCCTCCTCGTGATCGACGAGGAGCAGCGGTTCGGCGTCGCGCACAAGGAGAAGATCAAGAAGAC
>JAPLLF010001028.1 GCA_026387715.1 Pseudomonadota bacterium | reverse complement strand
TCCTCGATGTGATGAAGATCCGCCGCACGCTCAAGCCTCACCGATACGACCGCGGCATCGACCTGTTGACCAGCGTCGTTGCGATGCTGACCAAGATGATCTGATCCGGAGGGTCGACGACAACGATCGGCGAGCCTGGGGGCAACCTCTACGTTGGCCGTTCAAAGCGTCAAGGCTGGGGTCGACGTCAAACGCGTCAAGCTCAACGTCAACGTCCGTGCCTCCCTCTCCCCAACCCTTTGAACTACAGTTCTTGAGTCTTGGACGCTACTTCATCCCCGTCGGGAGCTTCTTCACGAGCTGGTCGACGTTCGGCGCGAGGGCGAGCTGCTGCCAGCGCTTGCCGTCGAAGACGTGGATCCGATCCTTGTTCGTCACGATCAGCAGGTCGTCCGTCGCGGTCATCCGCGCCTCGGGCGCGCCCTCCGACAGCGAGCGATAGCCGACGTACTGATACTTCGCCTTGTACTTCCTGGTGAGCTTGGCGCCCACGCGCTTGCTCAGCAGGAGCTGCTGAGCACCATCGCGGCTCATCCAGTACTCGGTCCCGCGAAACGTGGTCACGCCGTGCACGCGCCCGACGACGCCGGTGAGCGCATGCCGCTTCCGCGCCTTGACGACGCTGGCCGCTTCGCGGGCGCCCACCATCACGCTGCCGTCCGCCAGCGCGTGCAACGCGTAGATCTCGCCCTCCGACGCGCTCGTCACCACGAACGTGTCCTTGCCGCTGAACAACACCCGCTGGTTCGCTTCATCCTGCGCATCGCCCGCCGCGTGGATCGTCCCGGAGGCACCCACGGCGATCGCGTGGATCGGCCCCTCGTGCGTCGTCAGCCTGGAGGACTCGAGCCGCATCGCGAGCTTGCCCTTGGCGACGCTCGCTACGAAGCCCTCGGTCGCGTACTTGCCCTTGCGCTTGCTGCCGCCGACGAGCGTC
This sequence comes from Pseudomonadota bacterium, assembly GCA_026387715.1. Taxonomy (GTDB): domain Bacteria; phylum Myxococcota_A; class Polyangia; order Haliangiales; family Haliangiaceae; genus JABFXX01. Next base: position 6,507 of record JAPLLF010001028.1, on the reverse strand, counting down.
GGGGTCCCCGCACGCGCGATCACCGCGAGCGTGCCGTACTTGCCGAGGCTCGCCTTGGTGACGACGGGCTTGCCCGTGCCGAACTCGATGATCGACCCGCGCTGCAGCAGGCCGTGCCATCCCGCGTGATGCACGTAGTCCACCGACGATCCGCTCGCGGCATGGACGACCTCCACGGCGAGGGTCGCGAGGTCCACGGCGATCACGCAGCTCGCCGCCTGGTCCCGCTCGTGCTCGAACACCTCGAGCGCGACGAACAGACGCTTCGGACCGTCCGCGTGCGCCTTGATCACGTGGAAGTCGCGGTGCTTGACCTTCAGGAGCTTGGCGAACTGCTTCACGTCGCGATCATCACCCATCCGCGGGCGCGTCGGCCTACTCGACCCGCTCGAAGCCCGACGAGGCGTCGCGGCGCTCGGCGCGCTCGAAGCTGAGCGTGAAGTACAGGCCGCTCTTGCCCTGCTTCTCGAACGCGCGGACCGTGTACGCCGCCTCGTCGCTCGTGATGTCGCCGGCCCACGCCAGGGTCGGCCCGGTGTCCTTGCTCCCGCGCGGCCTGGCGGGGGCGGCGTCGAGCGCGCCGCGGAACACGTCCGGCGGATAGGTGTTGCGGTCGCCGCGCGGCGGGGCGAGCGACAGCTCGAGCTGGTCACCACGACGCCAGCCGCGGATCTCGTAGCCGGCCGCGTCGATCGTGCAGTCGCCCTGCAGGTCGGGCTGGCTCGGCTTCTTCTTGTCGGGGTTGGCGAACAGGTTTCCGCGGTCCCGGCTGTGCTCGTTCGACATGGACGTACATAGAGCACGTGACGCCGCGCGCGTCGACGCGTAGGGTGCGCCGCGTGCCATTCCTGTCGCTCGGGCTGTCGGCCCCCCTCCTGCGCGCCGTCGCCGAGCTCGGCTATCGCGAGCCGACCGCGATCCAGACCGCCGTGATCGCCGACGTGCTCGCGGGCCGCGACGTGTGGGCCAAGGCGAGCACCGGCGCCGGCAAGACCGCCGCGTTCGTGCTGCCGATCCTCGAGGCGTGGTCGCGCCGCGAGGGTACGTCGCCGCGCCAGCTCCAGGCGCTCATCCTCGTGCCGACGCGCGAGCTGGCCAAGCAGACGCTGGACGCGATCGCCGCGCTGCGCCGCTTCCTGCCGCGGCGCCCCAAGGCGGTGGCCGTCCTGGGCGGCGTGTCGATCAACCCGCAGATGATGGAGCTGCGCGGCGGCGCCGACCTCGTCGTCGCGACGCCCGGCCGGCTGCTCGACCTCGTCGCGAGCAACGCGCTGTCGCTCGCCTCCGTCTCGCAGCTCGTCCTCGACGAGGCCGATCGCCTGCTCGACCAGGGGTTCGCCGACGAGCTCGCGCGGATCGTCGCGTTGCTGCCGCCGACGCGGCAGACGCTGCTGTTCTCGGCGACGTTCTCGCCCGAGGTCTCGAGCCTGGCCGCGCGCCTGCTCCGCGCGCCCGCCCAGGTCGACGTCAGCGACATGCCGACCGAGGTCCCGGCCATCGCCCAGCGCGCGATCGAGGTCGACACGCCGCGCCGCACCCAGCTGCTGCGCCACCTGCTCGACACCCACGGCTGGGAGCGCGCCCTGGTGTTCGTCGCCACGACGCACGCGGCCGAGCACGTCGCGACCAAGCTCCGCGCGATCGGGATCGACGCGATCGCGCTGCATGGCGGGCTGAGCCAGGGTGCCCGCACGCGGGCGCTCGACCAGTTCCGCGCGTCCAGGGTGCGCGTGCTGGTCGCGACCGATCTCGCGTCGCGCGGCCTCGACATCACCGGGCTCCCCGCGGTGATCAACTACGACCTGCCACGCTCGGCGAGCGACTACGTGCATCGCATCGGCCGCACCGGCCGCGCCGGCGAGCAAGGCGTCGCGGTGAGCTTCATCACCGCGGACCTGCGCGCGCACTTCGGGCTGATCGAGCGCACGCACCAGCACTACGTCGTGCGGGAACGGCTCGCCGGCTTCGAGCCGACCGAGGAGCCCGCGCCGGTGGTCGCGACCGGCGGCGTCAAGGGCACGCGCCCGAGCAAGAAGGACAAGCTGCGCGCCGCGGCCGCGCGAACCGGCGGCCAGCGCTAGCGCGGTCAGGGCTTGGCGGTCGCCGTGGGGAGCGGGACCTTGGCTTCCACGAAGCTCACCTCGGTGAACTTGCCCGGGTGCTTGCCCTTGATGTCCTTGTAGAACGCCCGGATCGCCTCGCCGTCGCGCGCCAGATCACCCGTGGGTTGCAGGACGGTGCCGAAGCCCCCGCGGCGACGCGCGAAGTCGAGGTAGCCGAGCACGATGGGGACCTCCGCCTCCATCGCGATCCAGTAGAAGCCGGTCTTCCAGCGCCCTCCCCCGTCGCGGGTTCCCTCGGGCGGCACGATGACCAGCAGCTCGGACGCGTCCCGGAGCCGCTCGCTCACCTGCGCGACCAGGTTCTGCGCCGCGCGACGGTCGACCGGGATCCCACCGAGCGCCCGGAAGAACGTGCCGAACGGCGGCGCGAACAGGGTGTGCTTGCCGAGCCACGCGACGTCGAGCCCGAGCGACCAGGTGACCGCGAGCGTGAACGGGAAGTCCCAGTTCGACGTGTGCGGCGCGGCGACCACGACGGCCTTCGTCGGCGGCAACGTGGGATCGATCGTCCACCCGAAGGCGCGCAGCCACGTGTCGCCCACGAGCTTCTTGATGCGGGTGCGCCGGCTGGTCATGAAGCCCCATCGTGCGCTGGAGCGCACCCCTCAGCCAAGCAGATCGTCGAGAATCGCCAGCGGTGTCGCCCCCCTCGAGACCGCGATGCATTCGCGCATGGTGGCGAAGGCCACAGGATCGGCCGGCGGCAGGTGCCCGGCGGCCTCCCAGGCCTCGCGGCTCGGCCAGGCGGCATACGCCACGAAGTCACCATCGTCGGCGCGATGCAGCCGCGAGCCTTGCGTCCCGTTGCGCTGCCGGATCGCCTCGGTCATCACCCGCCACGCGTCCGCAAAGCGCGCCTCGCTGCCCGGCGCCAGTTGCCATCGGTACATCACCGCGAACATGGGCGCAGGCTACGCCCGCGCATCGAGGCGAGCAATGGCCACACCGGGCGCCGCGCCAGGCGGTAGGCTCGCGCGATGACGACGACCGTGACGTTCGATCGCGCAGACGGAGGCACGTGCAGCGGTGCCCTGGCGGTACCTGGAGGCGTCGGCAAGGTGCCGGCGGTCGTGCTGCTGCAGGAATACTGGGGCATCAACGACCACATCCGCGCGCTCGCCGAGCGACTGGCGCACGCGGGCTTCCTGGTCGTGGCGCCGGACCTCTATCACGGCCGGGTCGCGACCGATGCGGCCGAGGCCGGTCGGCTGATGACGGCGCTCGACACGCTGGACGCGATGAAGGAGATCGGCGGCGCCGTCGCGTTCCTCCAGCACCACCCGCGCAGCAACGGCAAGGTCGGGGTCATGGGGTTCTGCCTCGGTGGCGCGCTCGCGTTCGCCGCCGCCTGTCACGTCGGTGGCCTCGGCGCGGTGGTCCCGTTCTACGGCGTGCCGCCGGCCGAGAAGGTCGATTACGGCCGGGTGACCGCGCCGATCCTCGCGCACTTCGCGCGCAACGACGCCTGGGCCAGCGTCGCGAAGGCCGAGGCGATCAAGCAGCAGTGCGATCGCCACGGCAGCCCGATGACGCTCGAGGTCTACGACGCGGGTCACGCGTTCGTCAACGACACCCGCCCCGAGGCGTACGACCCGGCGTGCGCCACGCTCGCGTGGCAGCGCTCGCTCGACTTCCTCAACACTCACCTCACCTGATCACACGGACGCGTGCGGGCCCACCGCAGGGCGTCCCACGGGCGGGATCCGCGCATCGTGGAGGACGCCACGGATCGCCGCATGGAGCTGCTCGATGCCGAACGGCTTGGGGAGCAGGATCGCATCGGCGCCGAGCGCGGCGACCTGCGCTGCGATCTTGGCGTCGCGCAACGCGGTGATGACGACGATCGGGATCGAGAGGCCCGCGGTCCGCGCCGCGTGCATGGCCTGGAGCCCGGTCATCCACGGCATCGACACGTCCGTGACGACGAGATCGAAGCACCCGTCGGCGAGCTTCGAGATGAGCTCGTCGCCGGTGGTCGCGCGCGTGACGTCGACCCCGAGCTCCTCCACCGCTTCGCTGACCATCCGGAGCATCTCGGGATCATCATCCGCGACGAGTGCAAACAGGCTGCCCATACGAGGGCACTCTGCATGGCAGGTGCCATCGACGGCGGCCCCGCGCGCCGCGAAAGCACGCACCACGATCGCCACGACGCACGGCCACCGCGAGCCTTGCGCTTGCCAACGATCCGGATCCGGCTCACGCTGAACGCATGCCGGTCGGCGGCGACGGGGGTGGTGATGGTTGGAGACGATGATGACCTCACGCGGTGCGATCCCACGGTCGCCGCGTTGCTCGCGTACTGGGACACCGACCTGCGCTGTCGGTTCGCGAATCACGCCTACGAGCAGTGGTTCGGGGTGTCCCCGGAGGCGTTGATCGGCACGCACATCAGCGACCTGCTCGGCCCGCTCTACGAGCTCAATCGGCCCTACATCGAGGGTGTGTTGCGCGGCGAGCCCCAGGAGTTCGAGCGCGCGATTCCCGCGCCGGACGGTGGGCCGGCGCGGTATGGCCTCGCCAGCTACATCCCCGACGTCTCCAGCGGCGAGGTGCGCGGCTTCTACGCGCTCGTCACCGACATCTCGGCGACCAAGCGCGCGCAGCTCGCGCTGGCCGAATCGGAGGCCAAGTTCTCGGGCATCGTCGAGATCTCGGCGGATGCGATCATCTGCGTCGATCGCGATCAGCGCATCACGATCTTCAACGCCGGCGCCGAGCACGTGTTCGGATACGCGCGCGCCGAGGTGATCGGGCGCGACCTCGACACCCTCCTTCCAGACCGGCTCCGGGAGGTCCACCGGCAGCACCTCGCGCGGTTCCTCGCCGCCGGGGTCCCGACCTCGCGTCGGATGTGCGCAGGGGCGTCATCGATCATCGGGGTCAAGAAGACCGGCGAGGAGTTCCCTGCCGAGGCCACGATCTCCAGCCTGCAGGTCGGCGGCACTCCCCTCCTCACGATCGCGCTCCGCGACATCACCGAGCGCACGCGGCTCGAGCGAGACCAGCGGGTCCTCGCCGCGGCGGGCACCATCCTCGTCGCGTCCCTGGACTACCGCGTGACGCTGAAGGGCATCGCGGCGCTGCTCGTCCGGGAGGTCGCGGAGCTGTGTGTCGTCGACATGCTCGACGCGGAGGGCTCCGAGCGGCTGACGGTCGCGCACGCGGACCCGACGAAGACGCGGGCGTGTGATGCGCTCGCGCGGGCCTCGCTCCCGCGAACCCACCCGCGCGTCGTGGCCGCGATCGAGGAGCAACGCGTGCAGGTGGTCGACGACCTGCTGTCGTCGTTCGAGAGCGAGGCGCTCCGGGAGCTGTCGCCCCGATCCGCGCTGATCGTGCCGCTACGGTCGGCCGGCTCGGTGCTGGGCGTGCTCCTGTGCGCGTCGTCGCGTCCGCACCACTTCAGCGCGCGCGACGTGGAGTTCGCCACCGAGCTGGCGCATCGGCTGGCGCTCGCGATCGAGAACGCGCAGCACTACGAAGCCGCGCGGCGCGCCACGAAGGCGCGCGACGACGTCCTGGCGATCGTCGCGCACGATGTCCGCTCGCCGCTCAACGCGATCGCGCTCTCCGCGGAGCTGCTCGGCCGCAAGCTGGACAAACCCGGGGGGCCCGGACCCGGCGAATACGTGCAGAGCATCCGGCGCTCGGTCGACCGCGCGAATCGCCTCATCGAGGACCTCCTCGACGTCACGCGGATCGAGGCGGGAGCGCTCAGCCTGGCGTGTGCGGCCGTGGCGCCACCGGGGGTCCTCGACGAGGTCGTCTCCACCTGCGGACTGCGCGCCGCCGCGGCGGCGATCGAGCTCCGGATCGACGTCGCCCCGGCGCTGCCCGCGATCTGGGCCGACCGCGATCGGCTCCTCCAGGTCTTCGAGAACCTCGTGGGCAATGCGATCAAGTTCACGCCGAAGGCCGGTCGCATCACCATCGCGGCGGTGCGATGTCTCGACGAGATCGTGTTCTCGGTTGCCGACACCGGAACCGGGATCCCGGAGGCGAACCGGCCGTACGTGTTCGACCGGTTCTGGCAGGCAAACCGGGGCGAGCGTCATGGTGCGGGCCTCGGGCTCCCGATCTGCAAGGGCATCGTCGAAGCGCACGATGGCGAGATCTGGGTCGAGAGCACCCCGACGCAGGGCACCACGTTCTGCTTCACCCTGCCGGTCGCCGAGACCCCACGCGCACGCAGCACGATGAACGTCCCGGTCGTGATCTCGCCCCGCGAGCAGGTCGCGACCTCCTAGAAGTTTGGTGTTTTTTGGTTGTCGTCGACGACGACGTTTGATCTGATCAGCGAATGACGCTGGGCAAGTCCCCGACCACCGAGGACGCGTTCCGCTCTGGCACCGAGTTCTGCCGGGACCGCGTGTCGGAGACC
>JAPLLF010000275.1 GCA_026387715.1 Pseudomonadota bacterium | reverse complement strand
ATGATGGGCACGCAGTTCCAGCAGAGCGCCGACCCGCAGGTCGCGAAGATGATCGCGACCGCGACGACCGTCGTGCGGACCTCGTGTCTCGAGGACGGGTGGTCCGACGCCCTCCGTCAGTGCGTGATCAAGCTCGACGTCAGCGGGCAGCAGAGCGACGCGATGCGCGCGTGCGAGGGGCTCATGCCCCCGGGCCTCGAGCAGAAGATGACCCAGCGCATGTCGGCCGCGATGGCGCAGCCCTGACGATCAGGGGAACACCAGGAAGCGCGCGGGCACGTGATCCACGAGCCACACCTGGTTCGCGGTGACGTAGAACACGTGCCCGGCGGCGTGCATCTCGCCCGCGCGCACCGTCAGGATGATCGGCGCGCCGCGCCGGCCGCCGACCTTCGTCGCGGTGGTCAGATCCGCCGACAGGTGCACGTGATGTCGGCTGCCCTTGAGCAGGCCCTGGACCCGGATGTCGTCCAGGGCGCCAGGAAATGTCCCGTGGAGGAGCATCGCCGGCGGCACGCTCGGCGGGAGGTCGAGATCGACCGTCACCGAGTGTCCCTGGTTGGCGCGGATCTGCGCGCCGTCGGCCGACAGCGCGAAGCGCTGCTTGTCGGAGTCGCGAACCAGGGCATCGAGCTGCGCGCGCGACAGCGGCTTGCCGTGCGCCGCGCACGCGGCGAGCAGCGCGTCGACGGCCACCCAGCCGGCGGCGTCGAGCGTGATGCCGATCAGCTGCGGTTGATGGCGCAGGACGAGGGAGAGGAACTTGCTGGACGTCGTGGCAGACATGACACTGTGTCACTTCTACACTAAGCAGCCGACCTGGTCAATAACCGTGTTTTCGGAGCGACACGTTGGCGACGAGCCCCATCGCGATGAAGAACGTCAGGAGCGACGAGCCACCGTAGGAGATGAACGGGAGGGTCACCCCGACCACCGGCGCGACGCCGAGCACCATCGCGATGTTGACCACCACGTGCCAGAACGTCATCGCCGCGACGCCGACGCAGATCACCGCACCGACGCGATCGCGCGCCGACAGCGCGACGTTGATGATCCACACGAGCAAGAACCCGAAGATCGCGAGCAGGAACGCGCTGCCGACGAAGCCCCACTCCTCGGCCCACACCGAGTACGGGAAGTCGGTCCAGTGCTCGGGCACGAAGTTGAACTGGTTCTGGGTACCCTCGAGGAAGCCCTTGCCGAGCACGCGCCCGGAGCCGACCGCGTAGATCGATTGCTGGGTGTGCCAGCAGTTCGCCGTCGGCGCGACGTTGCAGTCGATGAAGCCGAGGATGCGGTTCTTCTGATACTCGTGCATCGACTCCCACAGGATGGGGATCGCGAGGAGGCCGCCCAGCGTCAGGTAGACCATCGGCCACACCGACGGCATCGCGAGGAAGCCGACCGTGAGCACGATCAACGCGAGCAGGGTCGCCGTGCCGAGGTCGGGCTGGATCGCGATGAGGCCGATCGGGATCGCGAGCGCGACGAGCCGGAGCAGCAACACGCGCTTGGGCACGCCGCCGGACTCGGAGTCCTGGAACATGCGCGCGAGCACGAGGATCACCATCACCTTCGCGAGCTCCGACGGCTGGATGCCCATGCCGCCGATGTTGAGCCAGCGATAGGTCGAGCCGTGGTTGGTGTCACCGGCCGCCGGCGCGCCGAGCAGCCGCGCGACGAGCAGCAGCAGGACCGACACCCCGAGGCCGATCCACGCGAGCCTGACCAGCGCCCGGTAGTCGATCATCGTCGCGATCACGAACAGGATCGTGCCGACGATCATCCACTGGACCTGGTAGTCGAACTTCTTGTGGTGACGCACCCCGTACGTCGCCGAGTAGAGGTTGAGCAGGCCGATCGAGCACAGCACCGCGACGGTGATGATCAGCGGCCAGTCGACCGCCGCGCGGAACCGGCGCCAGCGCGACACGCCGACGGTCGCGCGCGGCAGCTCGAGGCCCGTGCCCTTCTTGCTCACGGGACCTGCTTCGGCGCGACCGGCACCGCGACCGGCAGCTTGGGATCCTTGGGATCCTTGGGATCCACGGGGCCGACCGGGTGTAGCGGCCGGATCTTCGTGTAGTAGCCCTCGAGGATCTTCGACGCGATCGGCCACGCGATCCGCCCGCCCGAGCCGCCGTGCTCGACGAACGTCACGATCACGAGATCGGGATCCTCGGCGGGCGCCCAGCCCGCGAACCAGGAGTGCGAGCGCGTCGGATGCCAGCCCTCGAGGTCGCGCTCGTCGTTGTCCTTCTTGTGGTTCTTGCGAACCTCGGCGGTGCCGGTCTTGCCCATGATCGGCATCAGGTCGAAGTGCCCGTGGTCGTAGGCGGTGCCGCCCTTCTCGTTCGCGACCTTGTACATGCCGCGGCGCCAGGTATCGAGCGCGTCGCTCGGCGTCTTGACCTCGCGCGCGACCGTCGGCTGGTACGCCACGATCGTGTGGCCATCGCTGCCCTCGATGCGCTCGACCACCTGCGGCACGAACAGCTTGCCGCCGTTCGCGAGCGCCGCGTACGCCATCGCCATCTGCAGCACGGTGACCTCGACGTCGCCCTGCCCGATCGACGCGTTGGTCGCGTAACCGACCTTGTACTTCTGGTGCTCCTCGTACCAGGCCTTCGTCGGGATCCGCCCGCCGGAGTCGCCGTTGAGCCCGAGGTTCGTCGGCGCGCCGAAGCCGTACTCGCGCGCGACCTCGCTGATCCGATCGAGGCCGATCCGCTCGGCGAGCTTCCAGAAGTAGACGTCGCACGAGTGCTGGACCGCCTGCACCATGTCGAGCTTGCCATGCGTGCCGTTGCAGCGGAACGTCGTGCCCGCGAGCTCGTACTGGCCGACGCACGTGATGCCCTCGTCCTCGGCGGCCTGCCCGTCCTCGAGCGCCGCGATCATCGTCGTGAACTTGAAGACCGAGCCCGGCGGATACGTCGCGCGCAGCGCCTTGTCGATGAACGGCTTGCGCGGATCGGTCTTGAGCATCTCGTACTCGGCGTGCGTGAGATGCCCCGTCATCACGTTCGGATCGAACGACGGCTTGCTGACGATCGCGCGGATCTTGCCGGTCTTGGCCTCGACGATCACGACGGCCGCCGCGCCCACGTGCGACACCGACTTCTCGGCCAGCCGCTGCAGCTCCGCGTCGATCGTGAGCACGAGGTTCGCGCCCGACACCGGCGGCACCATGCGCTCGCCCTCGATCAGGGTCTTCGCCGTGGCATCGTCGAGCCGCTGACCGCGGGCGTCGACGGCGTAGCGCTCGATGCCCTTCTTGCCGCGCAGGTAGTTCTCCCACGCGGACTCGAGCCCGTAGCGCCCGACGAGCTCGCTCGCGTCGTAGCCCTGGTTGGCGAGCTTGTCGGCCTCGTTGGTCGTCATCTGCGTCATGTAGCCGATCAGGTGCGCGGCGAGCGCGCCCTGCGGGTAGTAGCGATACGGCTCGTGGTGCACCTCGACGCCCGGGAGCTGAATGCCGGCCTGCTCCACGATCGACGCGCGATCGCGGCCCTGATCCTCGAGCACGAGGATCGGGATCTTGGGATCGCGCTTCTTGCCGACCTCGAGCCGCTCGTCGATCTTCACGACCTCGTCGTCACCGAGCCCGAGCATGCGCACGAGATCGGCGCGCACCTCCGGCGTCATCGACTTCGGCGTCGCGTAGATGTTGAACGACGGCCGGTTGTCGGCGAGCGCGATGCCGTTGCGGTCGAGGATCTTGCCGCGCACCGACGGGACGTAGCGCTCCTTGACGACGTTGGAGACGGTGCGCTCGTAGTAGCTCTCACCGCGCATGACCTGCAGCTGCCACAGCCGCCCGATCAGCAGCCCGAACGCGGCGAGCGAGACCAGCGCCACCCACTTGAGCCGGCGATGCAGCTCGGGCAACGCGAGGCCCGAGCCGGAGGACGACGAGCCGCTGCCGGACTTGAGGAGCATTACGGCGTCAGCCCTTCGAGCGCGGCGTCGCGTTCGCGATGGGTGCGCGCGAAAGCGGCGTCGACGCGACGGAACGCGCGCCACACGAGGGGCCCGATCAGCGCCGTCGCGATGGCGCAGAGCACGACGTGCTTGAGCTCGGTGGCCATCGACGCGTTCGGCATCCGGTAGAGGCCGCGGATCATGAAGCCGATGATCGCCGCCACGATCGCGATGAAGCCCGAGAAGCCCATCGTCATCGTCGCGCCACGCACGAGAATGCGCTGCTGGATGGTCCGCGCGACGAGGCCGGTGAGGCCGAGCGCGAGCGCCGAGAGGCCGACCGGCCCGCCCGAGATGACGTCGACGAGGTAGCCGATCACCACGGCGCCACCGACGGCGGGCGCGAGGTTCTTCCGCGAGGTCAGGCCGAGGTACGCGGCGGTGAGCGCGCCGATATCCGGAATCGCGTGACGTGCGATCCCGAGCGGCACGAGCCGCCAGATCGCGGCGAGGACCACGCACAGGAAGTACGCGACGAGGATGAGCGTCGCGGTTCTCATGCGAGCCGCCTCCTCGTCGGACTCACTGCGGCTTGCCCCCGAAGGCCGGATCGCTCTTCTTCTTGATCTTGCCGTCGGGATCCGGCGGCGGTGGCGGGGCGAGCAGCACCATCACCGCACCCGCGCGCGAGACGTCGACGGCCGGATCGACCTCGACTTCCTGGAACAGCCCGTTATCACCGCTCAGCTTGCCGATCTTCCCGATGGCAATACCGGGCGGGAACGGCCCGTTCTTCCCGCTCGTGACGATCTCGTCGCCGAGCTGGGCCTTCGCCTCGGGAGCGGTCTGGTGTTCGAGCGCGTCGATCTTGCACGCGTAGCTATCGGGGCGGCCGAGGCCGACCAGCGTGCCGCGATTGCCGGTGCGCGACACGACGACGTCGATCTTCGAGCCGGGATCGCTGATGAGCTTCACGTCGGCGTAGTCGCCGTACACGGTGCCGATCGTCCCGACCGCGCCGGCGCTGGTGATGACGGGCATGTTGTACTGGATCTCGCGCTCGCCGCGATCGATGCGGATGCGGAGCACGCGGAACTGCGGCGACAGCGGCGCGCCGATCACGCGCGCCCCGAGCGTGTCCGCGGGCGTCCGCTTCTTCACGGTCGCCAGATCCTCGAGCGCCGCGACGTCGTAGGCACGGCGGGTCATCGTCGCGAGCTGCTTGCGCAAGGTCTCGTTCTCCGCGCGGAGCTCGGTGTTCTCGCGCTCGACGCTGACCAGGGCGACGTACCCCGACCACAGCCCGCCGAGCCCCTCGACGACCCACGACACGCCCGCCTCCAGCGGCGCGGTGATCCGCAGCAGCGCCTGATCGAACCCGGACGGCGTGCCGCGCGACAGGCTCGAGCGGAGCACCAGCGCCGGGATCAGGACCAGGAGGCCGGTGAGCGACCAGTCGATCAAACGCCGGCGCAACGTCAACATGGGCGCAGTTGGGTGAGGATCGTCGCGGAGTTACCGCAACGCGATCTCGCGGAGGAGAGACAGCTCGTCGAGCACCTTGCCGGTCCCGAGCACGACCGCGAGCTGCGGGTTCTCGCAGACCATCACCGGCAGGCCGGTCTCCTCGCGGAGCAGCACGTCGAGGTTCTTGAGCTGCGCGCCACCGCCGGAGAGCACGATGCCCTTGTCGACGATATCCGCCGACAGCTCGGGCGGCGTACGCTCGAGCACCGAGCGCACCGCGTCGACGATCGCGTTGACCGGCTCCTGCAGCGCTTCGCGGATCTCGTCGGAGTTCACGAGCAACGTCTTCGGCACGCCGGCGACGAGATCGCGCCCCTTCACCTCGACCGTCAGCGGCTCCTCGAGTGGATAGGCCGAGCCGATCTCCTTCTTGATGATCTCGGCGGTGCGCTCCCCGATCAAGAGGTTGTACTTGCGCTTGATGTACTGGACGATCGCCTCGTCCATCTTGTCGCCCGCGACGCGGATCGACTTCGAGAGGACGACGCCGGCGAGCGCGATGACCGCGACCTCGGTCGTGCCGCCGCCGATGTCGACGATCATGTTGCCGGTCGCCTCGGTGATCGGCAGCCCGCCACCGATCGCAGCCGCCATCGGCTCCTCGATCAGATAGACCTCGCGCGCCGCCGCGGCGAGCGCCGAGTCACGCACGGCGCGCTTCTCGACCTCGGTGATCCCCGACGGGACGCTCACGATCACGCGCGGACGCACGAGCGTCCGACGCGAGTGCGCCTTCTGGATGAAGTAGCGCAGCATGGCTTCGGTCACTTCGAAATCCGCGATCACCCCATCCTTCATGGGACGGATCGCGACGATGTTCCCGGGCGTGCGCCCGAGCATCTCCTTCGCTTCTTTGCCGACAGCGAGGACCTTCTTGGGGCCCTGTGAGGACGCCTGGACGGCGACCACGCTCGGCTCGTTCGCCACGATCCCACGTCCTTTCACGAACGTGAGCGTCGTGGCCGTGCCGAGGTCGATGGCCAGGTCGTTGGAAAACATTCCGTAGACCCAATCGAAGAGCATGTGTGTCCTGACGAAGCAGTGAGGAGTTGACGAGGTCGAAGGCCCGAAGGGGTTGGGAGGTAACACGTGGGTGGAAAGCCGTGCAACACAATCTTGGACCGCACCCCGAACCAACTTCACCGATCATCCTCGACGGCGGCGATCGTGTGGAACCCGGTGTTGCCGCAGGAGAGGTCGATCGCTAGGATGCAGCGCCCCCGATGCTCGACAACATGCGTAAGCAAGGCGCGTCCGCCTTCATCTATTTGATCTTTGGTCTGTTGATCGTCATCTTCGTCATGAACATGGGTGGCGGCAGTGGCCACGGAAGCTCCGGCGGAGGTTGCTCGGGCGCGAGCAACGTCGCGATCACGGTCGACGGCCAGCAGGCCAACCACACCTCGTTCCTCGTGGCGTTCAACGCCGCGCGCTCCGATCTGAAGAAGCAGGAGCGCGAGTACGCTGCGGTCGAGGCGCTGATCCGACGCGAGATCCTCGGCAAGGCGGCCACGAGCAAGGGCATCAGCGTGAGCTCGTCGCTCGTCGAAGACGAGATCAAGAAGGCCCACTTCTACAACGCCGGCAACGTCCAGACGATCGACGGGATCTTCGACACCCACGACGACGGCACGCGGACGTGGAACATCCGCAAGTACAAGGGCTTCGTGTCCAACCTGGGCAACATCTCGCTGACGAGCTACCAGGAAGAGCAGATCCGCGAGTACGAGGCCGCGATGTACGCGGCGATCCTGCGCGGCAGCGTGCGCGTGTCGAAGGAGGAGGCGATGGCCGAGTACCTCTACGACAACAACACCGTCACCTATGATGTCGTCGCGTTCGGCCCGGCGCCGTATCGCGCGGCGATGCGCCTCAGCGAGGCCGACATCGCGCGGTTCGTCACGACGCACGAGGACGACGTCAAGGCGCGCTTCAAGGCCGACGAGCGGCTCTACGACGACGTGAAGCCGCAGGTGCGGCTGCGCCAGATCTTCATCGCGAAGGCCGATCCGGAGCCCGCGAAGCCGGCCGATCCGGCGAAGCCCGCCGATCCGGCGAAGCCGGCCGACAAGACCAAAGCCGCCGAGCCCACCAAGAAGAAGCCCGGCATGTCGATCGAGGAGGCCAAGACCAGGCTCGAGGCCGTTCGCACCACGAGCGCCACCGACAAGGCGAAGTTCATCGCCGCCGCGCTCGAGCTCAACACCGACGAGGTGGCCAAGGCGATGGGCGGAGATCTCGGCTGGCACACGGCCGCCGATCCGCTGCTCGACGAGAAGGCCGTCAACGATGCGGTCAAGGCGCTCAAGGATGGCGAGATCACGCCGGTCGTGGTCACCGACAAGGGTGCCTACCTGGTGCTCGCCGACGGCAAGCGCGAGAAGAAGCTGACCTACGATCAGGTCAAGCTCGAGATCGCCGAGGAGCTCGCGCGCGACGTGTGGAGCAAGGAGAAGGCCAAGCGCGCCGCGATCGCGGCCCTCGACGAGGCGCGCGCCGGCAAGAACCTCGACGTGCTGTTCGAGAAGGAGGCGCCCCCGCCGATGGACCTTGAGAACCTCCCGCCCGATCAGCGGAAGATGATCGAGGAGATGATGCGCAAGCAGGGCCAGGGCCACGGCTCGCTGATCAAGACCAAGCATGGGTGGTCGTTCGAGTCGAACGATCAGCTCGCGAGCTGGAAGGCTGACGCGGATGGTTCGGGCGGTTCGGGCGATGGCAAGCCCGGGGCTGGCTCCGCGACCCCGACCACCGGGAGCGGATCGGCCAAGGTCGCCACGCCCGCCGCGGGCTCGGGCTCGGGCTCAGGCTCGGGCGCCACGGTTGGTGCTGGATCCGCGGGCTCGGGCTCGGGCGCGCCCACCGAGCCGAAGACGCCGATCCTCGGCACTCCGGACACCACGACCCTCGTCGCGTCGGCCGATCAGCTGCCGAACTTCGCCGACGTCGAGAAGCCCAAGGTCAAGCACGTCGCAGGCGCACCACGCGCACTGCAGATGCAGGGTGCGCCGAAGGCGAAGGAGCTCGCGAAGGCGTTGTTCGACGAGCTGCAGCCCGGCATGCTCGGTCGTCGCGTCTACGACTCGGACGGCACGTTCGTCGTCGTCCAGCTCGCCTCGCGCGCCGAGGGGAACGTGGCCGAGTTCGCCAAGGTGGCCGACAACCAGATCGAGCAGCTCCGCCAGTCGCGCGCCCGCGCGCTCGTCGAGGGTTGGCTCGGGGCCCGCTGCCGCGAGCTCGCCGCCGCCGAGCGCATCGTGCCGTCGTCCGAGATCTCGCGGCCGACCACCGACGAGGCTGGCAAGCCGGTCGCGTCGAGCTACTCGCCCTGCATGTCGTTCCCGAATTGAGGCCGACGAGCTAGTCCAGGAGGGCCGCCTCGGCGAGGAGGCGTGTGCGGTCGATCGGGCGAACACCCCCCCGCGCGCAGCCAGCCGCACGGGATTCGAGGTAATTTCTCCACGTGCTCGTGGGGGAGCCCAACCCGACCCGGCGGCTACCGTTCACGTTCCACGCAGCGGGAACGGTCGGCCGACTCGTCCTCGCCGACGTTCGCGTCGGCGGGCTCGAGGGGATCGCGAGCGGGCTCCTGATCGAGCGCCTCGAGCTCGAGGTCGGGGAGCTCGGCACCGACTCGGGCCAGACCGGGGCGGAGCGCTTCCAGCGCCGGCGTACGCACCTGCGCTCGCTCGCCTTGCAGGCCAACGGCGACACCCTCGACGATCGCGTCAACGCCGTGCGCCGTCAGCTGGCGGGGCTCGGCATCCATCAGGTC
>JAPLLF010000328.1 GCA_026387715.1 Pseudomonadota bacterium | reverse complement strand
GTCGGTCGCGGCGCTCGTGCCGCTCGCGCGCGAGCTGCTCGTCGGGCCGTGGCTCACCAGCGCGCTCGACCTCGACCTCGCCGCCGCGATCCGTCTGCCGATCCTCCACGACACCGGCGCGATCCAGCTCACGCTGCTCGGCGGCTACGCCACCCTCGACGCCACGTGGACCGTCGGCGCGCGGGTCGGCCCGTGGTTCGCGTTCACGCCGACCTGGGCGGCGCACCTCGATCTCGGCGTCGCGACGCGCGGGCTCCACGAGCGCGAGGCCACCGTCACGTTCGGGCTGTCGCGGTTGATTCCCCTCACGCCCTGACGCTGGTGCGCTACGCTTTCTTCATGTCGATCGCGACCAGTGACCTCCCAACCGCGCGCCTCGTGGGCGCGCCGCAGGAGGTCTCATGTGGAACAGCAAGCCGAAGTCGTCGGGCTGCCGGTGCAGCAAGCGTCGTCATCACAACCCCAAGGTCGTCCGCGGCATCTGCCACGGGCTCGGCACGCGCGACGCGGTGAACGCGCGGATCGCGCGCAAGCGCCTCGCCCGCGCATGGCTCGAAGCCGCACACGCGCACTTCGTCGATGACGTCGATGGTTGATCTCGATCGTTTTATCGATGGCCGACGATTCCGCGGAATCGCGGACCGAGGTTACGGGGTGGTCGGTGGCGGAGCGTCGCGGGCAGGTGTTCGCGCAGGACCATCCGTGCGGCGGATGGCTCGGTCGATCGCGCCGACTGCTCGAGCGGGCTCACCTCGACCGTCGATCTCGACAGCCTCGAAGATCAATAAATAGATGTCGACGTCACCCTCGGCCCCGTGATCACCGCCGGCACCTGCTGGAACGGCAAGCCCGTCGACTACCACGCGCTCGTGCGCGACCTCTGCACGCTCGAGGACGCGAACACACCGTTGCTCGCCGGACCCGTCGCCTCCTACCACGGCCGGTGATACCAACCCATCATGGCGCCACCTCTCGAGATCGGCCTCGACACCTTCGGCGATCGCACCGCGGGCCCCGACGGTCAGCTCCTGTCGCACGCCCAGGTCCTGCGTAACCTCGTCGAGCAGGCCGTGCTCGCCGATCAGGTCGGCCTCGCGTTCATCGGCGTCGGCGAGCATCACCGCGCCGACTTCGCCGTGTCCGCGCCCGAGGTCGTGCTCGCCGCGATCGCGAGCCGGACCGCGCGCATCCGGCTCGGCTCCGCCGTCACCGTGCTGTCGTCCGACGATCCCATCCGCGTGTTCCAGCGGTTCGCCACCCTCGATGCCGTGTCCAGCGGACGCGCCGAGGTCATCCTCGGCCGCGGCTCGTTCACCGAGTCGTTCCCGCTGTTCGGCTACGACCTCAAGCAGTACGAGGCCCTGTTCGACGACAAGCTCGCCCTGTTCGCCGCCGTGCGCGCCCAGACCCCCGTCACCTGGTCCGGCACCACCCGCACGCCGCTCACCGGCCAGGCCATCTTTCCGCCCGTCGAGCACGGCCTGCTTTCCACCTGGGTGGGCGTCGGCGGCAGTCCCGAGTCCGTCGTGCGTGCCGCCCACTACGGCTTCGCCCTCATGCTCGCGATCATCGGCGGCGAGCCCGCGCGGTTCGCCCCGTACGTCGACCTCTACCAGCGCGCGCTCGGTCAGTTCGGCCACCCCGTCCAGCCCATCGGCTGCCACTCGCCCGGCCACGTCGCCGACACCGACGCCCAGGCCCGCGAGGAGCTGTGGCCTCACTTCCTCGAGCAGCGCACCCGCATCGGCCGCGAGCGCGGCTGGCCGCCGCCCACCCGCGCCCAGTTCGACCGCGAGGCTGGCCCGTCCGGCGCGCTGTTCGTCGGCTCGCCCGAGACCGTCGCCCAGAAGATCGCGGCCACCGCCCGCCAGCTCTCGCTCACCCGCTTCGACCTCAAGTACAGCAACGGTGCGCTGCCCCACGCCACGCTGCTCCGCAGCATCGAGCTGATCGGCACCCAGGTCGCGCCACGCGTCCACGCGCTCCTCGACGGCGCCAGCTAGCCGCGACCCTTGACAGCGCGGCGGCTATCCGCCAATTTGCGCCTTCCCGGGGGATTAGCTCAGTGGGAGAGCACCGGCTTTGCAAGCCGGGGGTCAAGGGTTCGACCCCCTTATCCTCCACATACTTAGACGAGCGGAACGGCTTCTAGTCAACGTCTAGTCAACGGGCGCCCACCCTAGATGGGTGCGTCCGTGGCGGCGGCGCCCGTGGCTCGTCTATGTGGCCGGCGGGCTCGGCGCCCGGCTCGATGGCGTCCGCCACGCCAGCGGCTGCGCGCCGATCGCGAGCACTTCGCGCAGCCCGTTCGCGTCGCTCGCGGTCCGGGTCGGTCCTGATCAGGTTGGCCCGATCCTCGGCCGTGAACCCGAGCGGGGTATCCCGTTCGATGCGTCGGCGCGGCGGCTTCGCGAGCGCGGGCGGCATCGGGTCGACGGCGATCACGTAGCTGGCGATCATCACGCCGGGGTTCGTGCCCTCGGCGTGAAACACGGTGTGGAGCTCTGTCCCCGCGGGTAGCTTGGCCCGCACCTCGTCCGCGTGATCGAGCACGGCGATACCGGCGCGGAGCTTGAGCAGGCCCCGGGTCAGCAGCTGCTCGGTCCTCCTAACGCTGATCTGCATGAGCGTCGCGATCTCGGCCGTCTCGAGCGGGCCACCGTCGGCGATTTCAAGGCTACAGGACGACGTCTTCGGAACGATCCGCGGCTCCGGGATGCCGCGATGGCTTGGCCTCCCCGCGGGCTCGAGCTCGGGGTACGTGTGATGCCTGCAGGTCACGTGCGGGCAGGCCAGGGTGGCAGTCACCGTCGGGCACTCGGCCCGGGTTCTCGGCGGCTTCGGCGGATTCGGCGACGTCGCGGTCGGCTTCGTGAATCGATCCACCATGGTCCCCCGGTGAGAGATGCGCCACCGCGTGGCCGGCAAGGCCTGTGGCGTGGCGCGTGCGCGCGCGGGTCGATGTCGGCTGAGAACTGCCGCTCGCGGTCGGCGGCGCGCTACAGCGCCACGCGTAGCGAGGTCAGCCCGTGGCGCCGGCGGCCACGACGCGGGCGATCTCGGTCGTGTCCTTGGCCGGCACGGCGTTCGTGAGGCCCGCCAGCACGATGAACGCGGCGTACTCGCTCGCGGGCATGCGCACGTGCGCCGTCACCTGGGTTGCCGCGCCGTTGTTCGGGCACACGATCTCTGCATGTTCGATGGTCTTCGCCATGGGGTCACTTCCTCGTCGGTGGGTGGGTGGTTGCGATGTACTTGGACGAGCCCGACACGAGCCCGATCAGCAAGTTGATCAACATGTTCGTCTGCTCGATCTTGAAGCCGACGGACTCGAGCAGCGAGCTGGTCTCGTAGACCAACTTGCCGATCGCGACGTTCTGCTCGTCGGTGCCCGGGATGACGGCGCGCGCGGCCAACGCCATCCCGAGGGAGGCGCCGATGTGCGCGACGGCTTCCTTGCCGGACACGACACGCTCGCCAGGTGGGCGGGTCGCCAGGTACTCGACGAGCTCTTCGGGCGTTAGCACTAGCGCTTCCGTCCCGTCGGGAGGGTCGGGCGGTCGGGCGCGCCGGCTGCTTTGTTGCCCGCGGCGACGAGCTTTTCGAACTGCTCTCGCATCCCTTGCGGCCCCAGCTGCGCGATTTCGTCGTCGCGCAGGTTCCAAATATCGACGAGACCGCCAGCGGTGATCGAATTGACGCGCGCCGGGCTCGTCGACGACGCGGCGGGACGAGCAGCCGACGATGCGGGTTCCGATCTCGAGGCGCCGATCATCCCGACCAGTTCCCGGACTTGCTCAAACGAAAACGATCCGCCGCTCGAGCTCGCGGCCTTCGCCGTCGACGCGCCGTCTTCACGACGTGCCGATCGCCCCTCGCCCGCGCGGCGTGCCTTCGCCAACTCGGCGTTGTACTGCGAGCGCGTGATCGTCACGGTGTCGCTGTCGTCGGAGACGTCGACGTCGACGCTTCCATCTTCGTTGCCATTCATCGCAGAGCCCTTTCGGTGGTTGTCGCCTGTCCGGAATTCGGACAGTGTCTTACGCGTGAATCGTTCGCGATCGCCACGGCCAATCCTCGACGGCGATCAGCTTGATCTCGTCGGTGATCGGGTCGGCGTACGCCTCGGGCAACTCGATCGCGATCCTGATCGTCGCGCTCGAGAGCCGATGCGCGATACGCATCAACCCGGCGACCTGATCGGCGAGCTCGACGCTGGGAACGGTCGCCTCCGCGCGATGGCGCGCGATCGACTCCGCGACGTCGGCAAGTTGGTTGCGTAGCTCGCGCGCGGCCTCGGCGGCGTAGAGGCGATCCCATCTCGGGTCACCCATGGAGTTGTCCTCGAAGCAGCATCTCGATTCGGGTGGGCGGGCGCTCAGGCG